>JBEBBQ010000058.1:0-3208 GCA_041158325.1 Actinomycetota bacterium
GTAGTTATCGGTCGCGATGCGCGTTATGGATCTGAAGATTTCACTGAAGAATCTGCGCAGATATTTTCAGGTGCCGGGTTTGAGGTATTTGTTCTGCCTCGTCCACTTCCGACACCAGTGCTGGCTTTTGCTACCCACGAACTCAACTGTGACCTTGGGGTCATGGTGACTGCTAGCCATAATCCGCCACAAGATAACGGCTACAAGGTTTATATCGGACCAACCGCTGATGGCATTGAATACGCGGCATCACAGATCATCAACCCAACTGATGGCTTTATTGCGAAAGAAATAGATTTGGTGAATTCGCTGCGAGAAGTTCCAAGAGGAAATAGTTGGAGCGTTTTGGATGATGCGGTGGTTGAAAAATACATCTCTCGTACTGCAGCCTTAGCACCGCGTCCCGGTTCGCTAAAGATTGTTTACACCGCAATGCATGGCGTTGGTACCGAGACTATAGAAAAGGTATTCGCAAAAGCTGGTTTCCCAAATTTGATTTTAGTAAATGAGCAGGCAGAACCTGATCCAGATTTTCCTACAGTGGCATTTCCAAACCCAGAAGAGCCTGGCGCTATCGACCTAGCCCTAGCAAAGGCACGCGAAGTTGGCGCAGATTTGGTTATAGCCAATGACCCCGATGCCGATCGCTGCGCCGCTGCGATAAATGACCCAAACAGTGGCTGGCGAATGTTGCGCGGCGATGAACTCGGAATAATCTTCGGAGAATTTATTGCGCGCTCTCAACCGAGCGGAAGTTTCGGCAACTCCATCGTTTCTTCATCAGCGCTACGCAAGATCGCAGCTCACTATGTAATTGATTTTAAAGAAGTCTTAACTGGCTTTAAATGGCTAGCCAAGATCGAAGATCTCGCCTTCGGTTATGAAGAAGCGATCGGTTACGCCGTGGATTCTGAGACCGTAAATGATAAGGATGGTATTTCTGCGGCGCTTTTCTTGGCACAGATTGCAACCGATCTAAAAGCCGATGGGAAAACTCTCGTGGATCTCTTAAATGAGGTTTGGGCACGTCACGGTTTCCATGGCACAGAACAAATCTCAATTCGAGTTAGCGATATGTCCCGCATTACTGAACTTCTGGCGGGATTGCGCAAGAACCCTCCTGCAGAAATTGCCGGTCGTACGGTATCTTCGATTGATGACTTGGCTGCACCTAAAGATGGGCTTCCCCCAACAGATGGCTTACGAATCTGGCTTGATGGAGGAATTCGCATCATTATCCGTCCGAGCGGAACTGAAGCAAAGATGAAGTGCTACATCGAGGTCATAACTAAAGATGAAAAGTCGGCAAACGATCTTTTGAATCAATTGCGCCAACCACTTAAGGATTTTCTCGCATGAGTTTCTATGGAATAGTCGATGGCAGTGAAAGTTCGCTTAAGAACTTTCTCTCACAACTTCCTGGCGTAGACCAAGTCGGCGCTGAAGCGCGCGCTGCCATGTTGGCAACTCGAAGTATCAAGACGACAAGTAAGCGTTGGGCGATAGACACTGCCATTTCAATGGTTGATCTAACAACTTTAGAAGGAGCCGATACTCCGGGAAAGGTTCGCGCGCTTTGCACAAAGGCAGTGCGCCCTGATCCAACTGATTTAACGATTCCAAGTGTTGGTGCGGTCTGCGTTTACAACGATATGGTTTCGATTGCACGAACCCATTTAGATGCGATCGGCGGCAAGCACGTTCCAGTTGCTGCTGTCTCAACTGCATTCCCATCAGGTCGCGCATCAATGGAAGTTAAAATCCAAGATACTCAAGATGCGATCGATGCCGGCGCAGCCGAAATAGATATGGTGATCGATCGTGGCGCTTTCTTATCGGGCAATTTTGGGCTGGTGTTTGATGAGATCGTAAAGATCCGCGAAGTTTGCGGAGATCGTGCACATCTAAAAGTTATATTTGAAACTGGCGAATTAGTTACCTATGACAATGTTCGCAAAGCCTCATATTTAGCGATGCTAGCTGGCGCCGATTTCATCAAGACTTCAACGGGAAAGGTCGCACCTGCCGCTACTCCCCCAGTTGTCCTTGTGATGCTAGAGGCGGTCCGTGATTTCTATGCGATGACAAATCGCCGCATCGGAGTAAAGCCTGCCGGCGGAATTAGAAATACTAAAGATGCGATCAAGCAGTTAGTTCTCGTTAATGAGACCGCGGGCCCAGAATGGCTAACACCAGAGTTTTTCCGCATTGGAGCCAGCGCTCTTTTAAACGACCTTTTGATGCAACGCATGAAAATGGATGATGGCTACTACGCTAGCCCTAACTACGTAACGATCGATTAAGAGAAGGCGCAAAGGATCAGTCATGACTTTCGAATATGCACCAGCACCCGAGTCTCGCGCAATCGTTTCGATTAAACCGAAGTACGGACACTTCATAGATGGCAAATTTGTTAATGGGCGCAATCACTTTGCCACAATTAACCCAGCAACTGAAGAAGTGCTTAGCCAGATCGCTCTCGGAAACGCCAGTGATGTAGATAAGGCAGTTATTGCTGCGCAGAAGGCCTACACAAAGACTTGGTCAAAACTATCTGGCAAAGAACGCGGTAAGTACCTGTATCGCATAGCGCGCATCTTGCAAGAGCGCGCCCGCGAATTTGCAGTCCTTGAAACTCTAGATAACGGTAAGCCAATTCGCGAAACCCGAGATATCGATATTCCGTTAGTTGCCGCGCACTTCTTTTATCACGCCGGATGGGCCGATAAATTAGATTACGCCGGCATGGGTAAGTCACCAAAGCCACATGGAGTCGCCGGCCAGATAATTCCTTGGAACTTCCCGTTATTGATGTTGGCGTGGAAGGTAGCGCCAGCTCTTGCAACTGGAAATACCGTTGTGTTAAAACCTGCTGAGACAACCTCGCTGACCGCACTTTTATTTGCTGAGGTTTGCCAACAAGCTGAACTTCCAGATGGCGTTGTAAACATTGTTACTGGCGATGGATCTACAGGATCTGCGATCGTTAACCACCCTGGCATCCACAAGATCGCATTTACTGGTTCTACTGAAGTCGGCAAGAAGATTGCTCGCGCGATCGCTGGCACCAATAAGAAAGCGACGCTTGAATTAGGCGGAAAAGGCGCAAATATCGTCTTTGATGACGCCCCTATTGATGAGACCGTTGAAGGAATTGTTAATGGCATCTTCTTCAATCAAGGCCATGTCTGCTGTGCCGGATCACGCT
>JBEBBQ010000059.1:0-11728 GCA_041158325.1 Actinomycetota bacterium
TAATCGCTCTTGCAGTAGGTATCTCTATCGGAATGGGTTACGGTGAAAACACCCAAGCCATGTTGATCACCCGCGGGTTAAATGAAGTTGCGCGCTTATGCGCCGCTCACGGAGCAGATCCGCTAAGCGCCGCCGGACTTGCCGGCATGGGTGACCTAGTTGCTACCTGCGGTTCGCCACTTTCGCGCAACCGAACCTTTGGAGAGTTGCTTGGTAAGACGGGATCAATGGAGAAAGCGCTTACGCAGTGGGAAAAGACTGTTGAAGGCGTTGCCTCGTCAGGTGCGATTATGGAAATTTCCCACCGCGTCGGAATAGAAGTTCCAGTTATCGAATCTGTAGCGGATATCGTTAATGGCTCACTTACGCCAGAACAAGCGCTACAACGCTTAATGGAGATAACCACCAAAGCAGAGAACTTCATCAGATGACCAAGCGCGTAGCCATAATCTGCGGCGGCCGATCCAGCGAGCATGAAATCTCATGCAGCTCTGCAGGGGGAGTGCTCTCTGCAATTGATCGAAGTAAATTCGATCCAGTCCTTATCGGCATTGGCAAGAGCGGAAAATGGTTCTTGCTCGACGAAAATTATTCACTATCAATAAAGGATGGCGTACTTCCTTCAATCACTGATTCAGGAACTCCTGTCGCGTTAGCTGCCGATGGCTTTACTAGCGGTGGAGTAAATCTAAATATCGAAATCGTTTTTCCACTCTTACATGGCCCATACGGTGAAGATGGCACGATTCAAGGACTCCTTGAAATGGCCGATATCGCATACGTTGGTTCAGGTGTTCTGGCATCTGCAGTTGCCATGGATAAATCATTCGCTAAACCAATCTTTGCAGCTCAAGGAATAAAAGTTGCGGCAGGCTTTGTGGCGCGCGCATCAGATTGGGCAAAAGATAAATCGAGTATTCAAAAGCAAGCAGATCAACTTGGCTACCCAGTCTTTGTAAAGCCTGCGCGCGGTGGATCAAGTCGTGGAACCACAAAAGTTAACTCCGCGGCTGAGTTCGCTGGGGCGCTTGAAGAGGCCCATCGCTTTGATCCAAAGGCGATAGTCGAACAAGAAATTCGTGGCAGAGAAATTGAGTGCGCTGTTTTAGAGATCGATGGCGCGGCCAAAGCTTCTTTGGTGGGCCAGATTAAAATCGATCCAAAATATGATTTCTACAATTTTGAGGCGAAGTACCTAGATTCGGCCACAACAATTGAACTTCCAGCACCAATTGACCAAAAGCTCAGCGATCAGATTCGAGCTAAGGCGGTTGATGCTTTTATTTCACTTGGCTGTAGCGGGCTTGCTCGCGTGGACTTCTTCGTAACTGATAACGATGAAGTAATCATTAATGAGTTAAATACGATGCCAGGCTTTACCGCCACATCAGTGTTTCCAAAGATGTGGGCGGCTACCGGAGTTGGGTATACAGAAGTAATTACTCATTTGTTCAACACTGCGCTGACGCGCAACAACGGGGTTTTGGGTAACTAGAGTCTTGGGTAATTAGTAAGTAACTGGGCAAGTCAGGGTACGTGTAATACCCGGGACCGCCTGAACCTTTGACAAAATCGCGCGACCGAATTCCTCCATTGATGGAGACTCTGCGCGCATGATTACATCGTAAGGACCTGTAACTCCTTCAGCCAACGTAACGCCGGCGATAGCAGAGACAGATTTTGCAACGCTAGATGCCTTGCCAACTTCGGTTTGAATCAAGATGTATGCCTGAACTGACATAGTGGTCTGCCTTTCTCGTGAGAACTTCGCCGTTGAAGGTAAGCGCAAAGGTACCCCATGTTCTAGTCTTGGCGCTATGGCGATTACCGAGGGCGGCTTCAACGAAGCGCAGGTAATTACAGCGCTGAAAGAGATTTTTGCTAGTAGCGATCCACGTATCTCTATAGGTATCGGAGATGACGCTGCGGTAGTTACGGGCGGTGCAAACCAGATTTTGACCACTGACATGGCAGTTGAAGGAGTTCACTTCCGCACCGAATGGTCTTCCGCTTTTGAAATTGGGCGCAAGGTAACGGCGGCAAATACGGCAGATGTTTTGGCGATGTCAGCCAAGCCCGACTACTTGGTTGTTGCTGTCGCTCTTACGGGTTCGGAAAGTATGGAATGGATAACTGAACTCGCACGTGGGATTAAATTCGAAGCAGATCTTGCGGGAGCCCATGTTGTTGGGGGAGATATCTCTCGCGCTGGCCAACTAGTTATCTCAATTACTGCAATTGGTTCCACCAACAAACCAATAACTCGCAGCGGAGCAAAACCTGGAGATGGTATTTATCTATCATCGCTTACAGGCTGGTCTGCGGCCGGCTTGGCGTTGCTGGGATCCGGGATTAAAGAAGATGGCGAGCCTGTGCAAAAAGCGCTTAGCGAATTTAAATCACCGACTATTGATTATGGATTTGATGCTTCAAAAGCCAGCGCGCTCTGCGATGTAAGCGATGCTTTAGTTATTCAAGCAGCGCAGATGGCGGAGGCCTCACAGGTTTGCTTTAACTTCGACCTTACGAAGATCCAAGGCGCTGCGGAGTTTGTACAACTCGAGAAAGTAGCGCAGAAATTAAATGCAGATATTTGGAGCTGGATCTTTGCCGGGGGAGAGGATCACGCCCTTCTGGCAACGGGTACAGATCTACCCGGGCTTTTAATTGGTGAAGTTACTCAGGGCGCGGGCCTAGCGAACGTGCCGGCAGGCGTAGAGGCTAAGACTTGGCAACATTTTTAAAAAGACCCTTGGATTTTTATGCAGTGATTTCCATATTTTTTATTTTTTTAAACACATAAAAACAGGTGCGGTGCTATTGCCTACCTTTTAGCAAGGCGATAATTTTGTGAGATGAAAAGATCATCATTTGTAGCGACTTTAGCCACTTTCGCACTTTCTATTTCCGCAATTCTGGTTGGAGTTACATCTGCAAATGCCAGCATCACACTTCCAAAGGGGGCTTTCTTACCTTGCTCAGCTGGTGGCGGTGCATATTGCATTGAATCAGTAAGCGTTACTCCATCTGGCGGTAAGGCGATTGCACTTACTTGGGTTGCTACTGGTTCTCAAGGCAGCGCTGCTGGAAATACAAATGGCGTCGCAGCGGGTAAAGATCTTCCGGGACGTTGGAGTGCAGATGGCGCGTTTACAAATGAAAATTACGACGGACTTTACGTCGAAGCGCAAGCAGCAAATGAATTTGTTCCTTGGATTGTTTTAGATGCTAAGCCAACTTACTCTCCTGGAAATAAGGTTTCGCTAGCGGCTACAGCTACAAGCGCCACAACTCCCGTGAATCTAAATTCGGATGCGGTAATTTCAGTAAAGATGCGAATCTCTGACTTTAAATTAGGCGTTACTTATGGAATTGCTACTGAGGCCACTGTCGATGTCCAATCAGGGGTATTTGAAATCGCTGGCTATCCAGTAAAAGTTCCGCAAGCTAAAAATACAAAGGATTGTTCTGGAGATGCGGGCGTATCGTCTGCATTGGTTACGCAATTCCAATCAATTTTAGTTCCATCTAACGATCCACTGGGATTCTCCTTTGAAGGTGGCAGCGGAAAGATATATGTTGGTTCTAATGGTCTGTGCAAACTATCAACTCCAGTTTGGAATTCTGAAAAGAAATCTCTGAGTTACAAGGCATCTGCTCCACGCCTTTCGCCAGATGGAAAGACTGTTAATACTGGTTTCTACTACGCGACGATCTCATCTGCTGACGCGCTTGCGCTCTGGGGGCTAACGAGACCAGAAGATGCTGCATCAGCACTACTCATCTCTGTTCGCACCAATGAAGGTGGCTCTACAGCCGCAACTAAGACAGTTGCCGTAAAAAATGGCCGCATCATCATTCAGGTCTTTGGATTTGAATTTCCAGATCCGATGCTGGATATCTCGCTTAATCCGAGCTATGACGTACTTGCATCTTCTGCCCAGAACGCGAGCAATATGTCTGCTTCAGGAACTGTAAGGACAACAGCCTCACCTAAGCCAAAGACGACGACAATTTCATGTATTAAGGGCAACCAGCTTAGAAAGGTAACTGGCGTTAAGCCAAAGTGCCCTACTGGATTTAAAAAGCGTTCTTAACTAACCAAAAAATTAGTTAGAAAAGGTTTTAGCGAGAAACTTTTCCGGCCTTGAGGCAGGAAGTACAAACGTTCTGGCGCTTAGCTGTTCCACCAACAAGTGTCTTGATGCGTTGGATATTTGGATTCCAGCGACGACGAGTCTTTACCTGAGAGTGTGAAACGTTATTTCCAAAGCTGGGCCCTTTGCCACAGATATCGCATGTTGATGCCACAGCGTTACTCCTTTTAGATCCTTAACTCAATGAACTTGATGAACAGGGCGTAAGGGTAGCAAGAAGGCCAACTTCACGCTAATTCCGAGAAATCCACGCGAGAATGGCTCCTATGGCGATCGCAGACGGCAGGCTCACAACCAAGTTGGTTGATGTTGTGGGCGATCGCACCGCCAAGGTCTTAGATACCGTTTTCGGTTATCGCACAGTCTCTGATTTATTACATCACTATCCGCGACGCTACTTAGTACGCGGAGAGCTAAGTGACATTTCAGAACTTAATGAAGGCGATGAAGTAACGGTATTGGCGGAGATTTACTCTTCGAGTAGCCGCAAGTTGCAGGGGCGTAAGGGGAGCATCCTTGAAGTGATCGTCACCGATGGCAGCGCAAAGATGTCGTTAACTTTTTTCAATCAGGCTTGGCGCGAGAAAGAACTGCGGGTTGGCAGACAAGGTTTATTTGCGGGAAAAGTTGGAGTCTTTAATGGCAAACGCCAGTTGGCTCATCCTGATTATGAAATGGTTCCTGATGGAAGCGACGTCGATTCTGCCGTTGCAGATTTTGCTGGAAAGTTTCTGCCGGTATATCCCGCTAGTTCAAAACTCCCATCATGGAAAATTGCGCAGTGTGTAAAGCTCGCCATTGATTCATTAGATGAAGTCCCAGATTTCATGCCGCAACATATTCTTGAGAAATTTAAATACCCATCTGCACATCAGGCCCTGGCTCAGATACATAACCCAGTTGATCTAGATAGCGCTGAGCTCTCGAAGGCGCGCTTAACCTTTGATGAAGCCTTCTTGTTACAACTGCTTCTGCTCGAGCGCAGAGCCGAACTACGCGCGCTAAAGACTGTTGCGCGACCTGTTAAGTCAGGCGGAATTCTCGAAGCTTTTGACAAATCGCTTCCGTGGAAGTTAACTCCTGGGCAATTAGAAGTTTCGCGCGAGATTGAAAGTGATCTAGCGGCAGATGTTCCGATGCACCGTTTGTTACAAGGCGAAGTTGGTTCAGGTAAAACTGTTGTGGCACTTCGCGCCATGTTGGCGGTAGTTGATAGCGGCGGACAAGCCGCCCTGCTTGCACCTACAGAAGTGCTAGCAGCTCAGCATCTAAGAACAATTGAAAAGTTGCTTGGACCGCTCGCGCAAGGTGGAATGCTGGGAGGCGTTGAAAACGCAACACAAATTACGTTGTTGACGGGTTCGCAGAATTCGGCCTCGCGCAAAGAAGCGCTTGCCCTTGCCGCATCCGGACAGGCAGGAATAGTTATTGGTACACATGCGCTACTTAGCGAGAGCGTGGTATTTAACGACCTAGGGCTAATTGTCGTAGATGAGCAACATCGCTTTGGAGTTGAGCAGCGAGATGCGCTGAAAGCGAAGGCAGTTAATCCGCCTCATCTATTGGTTATGACCGCAACTCCAATTCCAAGATCAGTTGCGATGACAGTATTTGGTGATTTAGATGTTTCAACGCTGCGCGAACTTCCACTGGGTCGCCAACCAATTACAACTCATGTTGTACCAACTCTAGAGAAACCAACTTTCTTAGACCGCGCATGGGAGCGGATTCGAGAAGAGGTTTCACAAGGGCATCAGGCATACATAGTTGCACCACGCATCGCAGCCGGAAGTTCTGAAGATGCAGATCTAGATTTTCTATACGGAGAACAATCGCCAGATATCGCATCCGTTGAAGAGTTGGCGCCGAAGCTACACGGGGGAGCGCTCAAAGGGCTACGAATTGCTCCTCTGCATGGACGTTTAACTACAGAGTTAAAGGATGCAACGATGCAGGCTTTTTCTGCAGGCGAAATAGATGTACTCGTCTCAACAACAGTCATTGAAGTAGGCGTGGATGTTCCGAATGCCACCGTTATGGTGATTATGGATGCAGATCGCTTTGGCGTATCTCAACTCCATCAATTACGTGGTCGCGTTGGCCGCGGCACTTCACCTGGTTTATGTCTACTAGTTTCTGGAGCACCAATCGAAACACCAGCGCGCGAGCGATTGGAAGCAGTAGCAAAGACTCAAGATGGCTTCGAACTCTCGCGAATTGATCTTGAGCAAAGGCGTGAGGGCGACGTACTAGGCGCATCACAATCCGGAAATCGTTCACATCTTCGCCTGCTGCGCGTCTTACGTGATGAAGGGCTAATTGAGGAAGCGCGTAGCGTTGCTGCAGAGTTATTAGAAAGTGACAGCTCTCTAGAAGGCTATCCTTTACTTAAGAACGAGTTAGAGATCCTAAAGAAAGATAATTCTTCTACTTACATTGATAAAGGTTAGGGATAGATAAATGCGAATCATCGCGGGGCTAGCGAAGGGGCGAAATATCGCCGCCGTTGCCGGTGCCACCCGACCAACTTCTGATCGCGCCCGGGAAGCGCTCTTCTCTACCTTAACCTCTGAATTTGGTGACTTTGCAGGGCTTCATATTTTGGATTTGTACTCAGGCACCGGTGCCATTGCACTTGAATCACTCTCCCGAGGCGCAGAGATTGTTCATGCCGTGGAAAAAGATGAGCAAGCGCAGAAGTCGATAGCCGCAAACTTCGAGAGCATTAAGAGCGCACAGTGTCCGGGCAGTTTTCATCTCTTTGGCATGAGCGTTCACCGTTTCTTGCAGGATCGCGCAACAGTTCAGTATCACTTCATTTACATCGACCCACCATATGACGTTGAAGATTTAGATGTAGTAGAGAATTTAATTCAATTGCACGAGGGCGGTTTTCTTCATCCGCAAGCTTTGATTGCAGTTGAGAGAAACTCCAGAGTCAAGGAGATTTCTTGGCCTGATGGATATCAACAGTTGCGCGAAAAAAACTATGGCCAAGCGACCATTTTCTATGGGGTTCCAGCCGAGCTTTGAGCCTGAAAATGGATAACCACGCTGATCGTTGCTAGCGTTTACTCCATGAAGCGCGCCGTTTGCCCAGGATCATTTGATCCAATCACCTTTGGCCATCTCGACATCATCGAGCGCGCGAGTAGCCAATTTGATGAAGTCATCGTGGCTGTTTTGGAGAATCGCACAAAGGCTTCGTTGTTCTCTGTCGAAGAACGCATGGAAATGATTCGTAAGACGACTTCACAGTTTAAGAACGTCAAGGTTGATTCTTGGCATGGCCTATTAGTTGATTACTGCAAGGATAATTCCATTCAGGCAATCGTTAAAGGTTTGCGAGCGGTTACCGACTTTGATTACGAGCTCCAGATGGCGCAGGTAAATCTCCAAGGATCTGGAGTCGAAACTATGTTTATGGCGACCGCTCCAACACACTCATTTCTATCTTCTTCGATCGTTAAAGAGCTCGCTCATTTCGGTGGAGATGTATCCTCTATGGTTCCAGGCGTCGTAAATGATGCACTTAAAGCACGAGTAGCAGGGAAGTAAACATGGACTCGATTGAAAAACTCAGCACCGCAATTACTCTGATTGAAGAGGCTCGCGGAGTTCCACTTTCAGCCTCCTGCGTTGTACATCGTGGCGAAATTTTAGAGATCTTAGAAGGTGCCAGAATTGCGCTACCTCAAGATTTATCTGCAGCCGAAGGAATTTTGGCGCAACGCGATAACTTAGTTGAAGAGGGTCGATCTTCGGCTGAGCAAATGATCGCCACTGCGCGCGAAGAAGTTGCTCGTATGATCGAACAGACAGCAATCGTTCAGGCAGCGCGAGATGAAGCACAACGAATACTTGACGATGCTCGCGCGCTTGCCGCTGACGAGCGTGCGGAAGTTGAAAGCTACATTGATGGTCGACTTGCCACGCTAGAAGTTATCCTTAATAAAACACTTGATGCAGTAGCCCGTGGTCGTGATCGCCTAGATGGCGCAAACGATAAAGATGTTTTATCTCAATTAGCTGACGACAAGTAATTAGCCACTACTTAGTAGCGAAGAGAAAATAGCCATGTCACTACCCTCGTCAAAAGCCTCACAGGTCTTTGAATTCAATACCCATGAACTCCCGCGTCGTGCTGGGGAGATGAAGGAATACCAGCTAGATCTAGAAATTTTGGAGCCGATTGGCGTTCCGCTGGTGAGCGTGCCGGCAGGTGATGTGATTGAGCTAGATCTTCGCCTGGAATCAGTTACTGAAGGCGTTCTGCTCAGCGCAGATCTATATGCAATTGCAAAGGGCGAATGCATTCGCTGCCTTGATCCAGTTGAAATTACCGTTGAACGAAAGATTCAAGAACTTTATCGCTATGAACCAAGTAAAGATTCTGGCAAGAAGGGAAAGAAGTCCAAGCGCGCATCCGATGATGACGTAGATCTGGAAGAAGATGATGAGCTTTGGATGGATGGAAATGTGATGGATCTTGAGCCACCGATTCGAGATGCCGTTGTCCTGGATCTGCCGATCAACCCGCTCTGCTCAGAAGACTGCCTTGGGCTCTGTCCTGATTGCGGCCAGAAGTGGGCGGATCTGCCGGAAGACCACCAGCACGAGGCGATTGACGCTCGCTGGGCGGGCTTGGCTGGGCTGGATTTTAAGAAAACGGATGAATAAGGGATACTTACGCCCTAGCAGATTTAGATCCTCTAAAGATTTAGACCTTTCAAATTAACAGATTTAGCTAACAGAGATTAAGGACGATTACCGTGCCAGTTCCAAAGCGAAAGATGTCTCGTTCGAAGACTCGCTCACGCCGCTCAATGTGGAAGACAACTGCAGCATCACTTGCAGCATGCCCACAGTGCCAGCAGCCAAAGCTCACACACACAGCATGCCCAACCTGCGGAACATATAACCGCCGCCAGGTTCTCGAGGTCTGATCTGTTCTCTTCTTTAACTGCGCAACTCGGGATCTCGTTAAAGCCCGAATTGCTCGAGTTAGCTTTTACCCACCGCTCATTTGCATATGAGTCCGGTGCTAAAGAAACAAATGAACGTTTAGAATTTTTAGGCGATTCAGTACTGGGTTTAATTGTTACTGAAGAGCTATATCTACGCTATCCCGATTTAGATGAATCACGTTTATCTCCGCTGCGATCAGGAATTGTAAATATGCGGGCGCTCGCAGATATCGCGCGCACACTCGAACTCGGAAAGTACATTCGCCTCGGAAAAGGCGAAGAAGTCACTGGCGGGCGAGATAAAAACTCACTTCTCGCCGATGCTCTCGAAGCCTTAATCGGCGCCATTTATCTCGAGTGTGGATTTGCAACAACTACTTCCGTAGTTCGCACACTAATTAATGAGACCCTCGAAAGCGCCATGGCAAAGGGCGCTGGGCTAGATGGCAAGACCGCGCTCCAAGAATTAGTTTCATCACTTGGAAAAGGCACCCTCGAATATTTAGTAACTGAAGAAGGCCCTGACCACGATAAGAGTTTCACCGCTGTCGCAATGGTCTCTGGTGAAGCAGTTGCGCAAGGTATCGGTAAGAGCAAACGCGAAGCAGAGCAATCAGCGGCGCGTTCTGCCTACGAAATTCTCGCAACCCTCAAGTAGTACTTCACTCGCGTCTCGTACATAAAGGCGCCACCTAAACGGTAGGTTTACGCCGTGTATTTAAAGAGTATGACGCTTAAAGGATTTAAATCCTTCGCGTCGGCAACGACGCTTCGCCTGGAACCGGGCATCACATGCGTCGTCGGCCCTAACGGCTCTGGAAAATCAAACGTTGTAGATGCCCTTACTTGGGTTATGGGTGAGCAAGGTGCAAAGTCACTTCGCGGCGGCAAGATGGAAGACGTCATCTTTGCTGGAACAAGTGGTCGCGCACCACTTGGTCGTGCAGAAGTTTCGCTAACCATCGATAACACCGATGGCGCGCTACCAATTGATTACACCGAAGTAACTATTTCTCGCATTCTCTTCCGTAACGGACAGAGCGAATACCAAATAAATGGTGAAGCATCACGATTACTAGATATCCAGGAGTTGCTAAGCGATTCAGGTATCGGTCGCGAAATGCACGTCATCGTTGGACAGGGCCAGCTAGATGCAATTTTGATGGCTACCCCCGAAGAACGTCGTGGCTTTATCGAGGAAGCCGCCGGCGTACTTAAGCATCGCAAGCGAAAAGAGAAAGCGATACGCAAGTTAGATTCAATGCAGGCTAACTTAGCTCGTGTTCAGGATTTAACAGTCGAACTTCGCCGCCAACTACGACCACTTGGCAAGCAGGCAGAAGTAGCCAAGAAGGCGGCAACAATTCAGGCAGATCTGCGCGATGCCAAGTTGCGTCTGCTCGCAGATGATTTTATTTCACTCTCGAAAACGCTGGATGCCGAAGTTGCCGACGAGACGGCACTTCGTGAGCGACGTTCACTCGTTGAAGAAGAGTTAGAGAAAGTCAGATCACGCGAAGAATCACTCGATGCGCAGGCTGCATTTGAGAGCCCCCTTCTAATTGCTGCACAAGAAAATTTCTACGCACTTAGCGCGCTTCGCGAGAAGTTTCGCGGAACCCAATCACTTGCCCAAGAGCGCTCACGTTTCTTAGCAGAAGAGGCTGAAGAAGCGCGTAGTGCTGGTCGAGACCCAGAAGCTCTTGATCAAGAAGCGCTGGCGCTGCGCCAGCAAGAAGCGCAACTACGCAGCGAAGTACAAGCTGCGCAGGCACATTTGCAAGCGACAACTTCGAAACTTGCCAGCTCTGAACAATCCTTAAAAGTTGAGGAAGATAAAATCGCTGCTGCGATGCGCGCCATCGCAGATCAACGCGAAGGCACCGCACGCCAAGAAGGCCACATCAAATCACTTGCAGCTCGACTAGAAGCGATCGCCGAAGAAATTGCTCGTCTAGTTAAAGCGCGCGATGAAGCGCAGTCTCGTGCTGAGAGCGCACAACGCCAGTACTCAACGCTCGAGATGGATATCGCAGGGGCAGATGCCGGAGAGCTTGGCCTCGATTCTGAATTTGAAGTTGCTAAGCGATCTTTAGATGGCGCTAAGGCGCATCTCAATTCACTTATTGAGGCAGAACGGGCTGCCGATCGTGATCGAAATGCAACGGAATCAAAGCTAGAAGCGATGTTGCTCACTTCGCAATCACGTGATGGCGGAGCAGCGCTAGTACGCGATTCTCGTGGCTTAACAATTCTCGGAAGTATTGCCTCCCTTGTTCAAATTGATTCTGGATGGGAATCTGCAACAGCTGCTGCACTGGGCACGCTCTCTGATGCGATTGTTGTACGTGATTTAAATTCCGCCATCAGCGCACTTACAACTATGCGTTCTGAGAATTTGGGCCAGGCAGATGTGCTTGTCTATGAACCAGGTTCTCATAATTCAAGCTCAGTCCCTGCTGGACTAACCGCTTTAACTTCGCATGTTCGTTCCTCTGAAATTTCTGATCTCTTGGCTTCGCTCCTTGCCAACACCGTAGTAGCAGATAACGCTCGTGAGGCTGAAGGGATTATTCGCTCTCACCCTGGTGTAACTGTTGTTAC
>JBEBBQ010000060.1:0-3419 GCA_041158325.1 Actinomycetota bacterium
TCTCGTCCGATTTCAGAGCTTGGTATCTACCCAGCTGTGGATCCACTTGACTCAACTTCACGCATCTTGGATCCACGCTATATCGGTGAGCACCACTTCCGTGTTGCAAACCGCATCAAGCAGATCTTGCAGCGCTACAAGGATCTACAGGACATCATCGCAATTCTCGGTATCGATGAATTGTCTGAAGATGACCGCGTACTAGTTGGTCGCGCACGTCGCATCCAGCGCTTCTTGTCACAGAACACATTCGTTGCAAAGGTCTTTACTGGTATCGACGGTTCATTCGTTCCGCTATCAGAGACCATCGCAGCTTTCGAAGCACTTGCTGATGGCAAGTACGACCACGTTCCAGAGCAAGCATTTTTCATGTGCGGTGGCCTCGACGATGTCGAGCGCAAGGCCGCAGAGTTAGCGAAGAACTAAAAACATGGCACTTAACGTCGAACTAGTTTCGCCAACACAGCGTGTGTGGTCCGGGCAGGCAACTTTTGTTTCTGCTCGCACAACTGAAGGAGAACTTGGTGTTCTCCCTGACCACTCACCTTTGTTTGGCGTACTAGTCGATGGTGCCGTGAGCATCAAGGCTGCAGATGGAACTACTAAAGAATTCAACGTACAGGGCGGCTTCTTATCTGTCGCTAACAATCGTGTTTCGATTTTGACGGAGTCTGTTAACTAATTCATCAGCAATTAGATTTTCTCAGCTACAGAAACATGAAAAGCAAAGGCACAGTTTCTTACGCTGAAAAATCTAATTAGATAGCTACTCTCGGGTCACGTTGGCGCCGAGGGCGCGCAGATCTTGCGCAAAGTTTGGGTAGCCGCGATCGATGTGGAATGCGCCATCGACAGTGGTTTCACCGTCGGAGACAAGGGCTGCTAGTACAAGGCCGGCGCCAGCGCGGATATCTGTTGCTTCAACGGGTGCGCCAGATAGCTGGGCAATACCAGTGATGGACGCGTGTTTGCCGTCGACGGTGACGTGAGCGCCGAGGCGAGCGAGTTCGTTTACAAACATAAAGCGTGATTCAAAGACATTTTCCGTAACCATTGAGTGGCCATCGGCAACTGCGTTCATGGCGATGATAAATGGCAACAAGTCAGTGGCAAATCCAGGATAGGGAAGTGTTGCAACATCCGTGGCACGTGGGCGTTGTTGCATCTGTACGCGAACACCATCGGCAGTTGAGGTGATGATCGCACCAGCGTGAGCTAATTTTTCGAGCATTACTTCCATATGGTCAGCACGAGCACCGTGGATAGTGATGTCACCTTGTGTCATAGCAGCGGCGAAGGCCCAAGTGCCGGCGATGATGCGATCGGTAATTGTTGTGTGATCAGTCGGTTTTAGTTCGGCAACGCCGGTGATCTTTATAACTGGTGAGCCAAGTCCTTCGATCTTTGCGCCCATCGCAATTAGAAATTCACCGAGGTCAACGAGGTCAGGTTCGCGCGCTGCGTTATCAATCGTTGTAACGCCCTTTGCAAGGACGGCTGCGGTCATTAGGTTTTCAGTTGCGCCAACGCTTGGGAAATCTAGTTCGATAGTGGCGCCAGTTAAACCATTAGGAGCTTCTGCGATTACATATCCGTGTTCCACGTGCGCGGTTGCTCCGAGTGATTCCAGACCTTTAATGTGAAAATCTAAACCCCGTGAACCAATAGCATCTCCACCCGGAAGTGCGACTTCGGCTTTGCCAACGCGAGCAACAAGCGGACCAAGAACGTTGATAGATGCGCGCATCTTGCGCACGAGATCGTAATCTGCGCGGTGAGAAGGTTTTTCTGGAACAGTAATTGAAAGCGTTGAACCAGCGCGCGTTACTTCACAACCCAGGCGCTTGAGTAAATCGGCCATGATGTCGACATCTGCGATATCCGGAACATTGCGGATAGTTGATGTACCAACGGCCAATAGCGATGCCGCCATTAGTTTTAGGACTGAATTCTTCGCCCCAGTGACCGTTACTTCGCCTTTTAGGCTGCATCCGCCGACGATGCGGAAGCGATCGTTGGTCGAACCTTGCGAAGATGCCATATCCGAAGTCTACTTATAGGCTACGGCCATGGTTAATTTAACGCGTATTTACACCAAGACAGGCGATGACGGATCTACCTCCCTCGGAGATATGAGCCGCACTTCCAAGAACGATTCACGCCTTGAGGCATATGCCACTGTTGATGAAGCAAATTCAACTATCGGAGTTGTTATTGCAACCGACGAACTCAGCGATGAAATTCGCGCGCTTTTAGTTCGTATTCAAAACGATCTCTTCGATGTCGGTGCCGACCTTTGCACCCCTGTTGTTGATTCACCAGCATTTGAGCCACTGCGCGTTCTTGAATCCCAAATCACTTATTTGGAAGAACAGATCGATAAGTACAACGCTGATCTACAGCCGCTTCGCTCATTTGTTCTGCCATCTGGCACACCAGCAGCTGCACATTTGCATGTAGCGCGCACAGTTGTTCGTCGCGCAGAACGCCGCACTTGGGCTGCCATCCATGGCTTTGGCTCTGGTGTAAATCCACTTACAGCGAAGTATCTAAACCGCTGCTCGGATCTTCTCTTCGTATTGGCACGCGTTGCCAATAAAGAAATTGGCGATCAACTTTGGGTACCCGGAGCAAACCGCTAACTTTTTAAAACAGCGCGGGCTATTTTTTCGTCGCGTTCAAAGACATATAAACGAGGGCCATCTTTAGTCTGCGCCAAATTTGCTCTAATCTCTGCAGTCGCAAGCTTTAGGCGCATGAGTTCGCCTTCGATGTAGTTATTTGGTGATGCGATTACAACTAGCGCGCCGTAATCATTTTCGCCACCTACTCTTGGGGTGCGTTCGACAACAGATTTTCCACGTTTAAATGCCCAACGCAGGATTAGCGAAAGTATCGCTACAGCGAAGAAACCGCCAAAGCTAGAAAAAAAGAGTCCGTTATCAATTCCGCCGAGCATCGTTAACTCGCACTTGCTTGATAAACGGTATTTGGAAGCGGCCCAGGTGGATCGCTTTGATTGCAATCGACATTGATATTGGAAACTATATGGCCGGCTCCAATAGGTTCAGTTGTAACCAATAGAACTGTTATTACTTGCTGCGGGGCGCTGCGACCAACATCTGCGGTGATTCTGCCGAAGGTTTTTGTAGTTCGATTCTCAGGCGATGTTGCACCAACAACATCAGCGGTTACACGCCACCAACGACAGCCAATCTCAGCGCCAACCAGAACTGCACCGCAGGTGAATTCTGTGCAGTTTTTAACTTGTGAAGCTAGCGCTGATTTTGCAGAGAGCAGCCCCACCAACTCTTTTGCGGTAGGAACCTTGAGATACAACTTGGTTTCATTGAGTGGATCGGTCTTAAATCCAACTGGTGGCCACTTAGGAGAAGGTGAAGGTAGCTTCTTAGCGACCT
>JBEBBQ010000061.1:0-2854 GCA_041158325.1 Actinomycetota bacterium
CCTGCATTGCAACTCTGCGGGCGGTGTTATCGATGATCTGATTGTCTATAGGAATAGTCCGACTGACCTATTCCTGATCCCTAACGCCTCGAATACATCGGATGTAGTTGCTGCCCTGACAGCTGTTGTGCCTGATGGAATCACGATTACAAATCTTCATGAAGAGTTTGCAGTTATTGCAGTGCAAGGACCGAAATCAAAATCGGTTATCGAATCACTTGGTTTAAATCCGGCCCTCGATTACATGGCTTTTGAACATATCCAGATTTCGGGTCATCCGGCCATTTTGTGCCGAACCGGTTACACCGGCGAACACGGATATGAAATTCTTCCGAGTTGGAGTGATGCTGGCGCAGTTTGGGATTCACTCACTGAGGCGATTAAGCCGTATGAAGGATTGATTTGTGGTTTAGGTGCGCGAGATACCTTGCGCACCGAAATGGGATATCCACTTCATGGCCACGAGCTAACGCTACAAATAACTCCGGTTCAAGCATCAGCGACTTGGGCGATTGGCTGGGAGAAGGAAACCTTCAGCGGAGCCAAAGCGCTGACTGAGCAACGTGAAGCAAAAACTCACACCAAGTTGCGCGCCCTAGTTAGCCAAGATCGTGGCATACCTCGCGCAGGAATGCAGATTAAGAATTCAAACGGCGAGATTGTTGGAGAGATAACCAGCGGAACTTTCTCGCCAACCTTGAAAAAGGGAATCGCCCTAGCTCTGATCAACCCCGAATACAAAGTAGGAGATGAGTTAATCGTCGATGTTCGTGGAAGAGATAGCCTTTCGGTAATTACTAAGTTGCCGTTAGTTACTTCAAACGTGCGCTGAATTCAACTGGCGTTAAAAAGGCAGCCTTAGTTTTTGTTCTGCGTAGAGCAGATAAAACAGCAGGGGCAGTAATCACAATCAAAGTCGAAGTTAAGACTGCTCTGGGAATGTCCCAGGCCATTGAAGATAGAAAGTGAAAAGTCACAAATCTACTGAGGTTCTCCCAGATTGGCGCACCTGGCAGATACGAAAGTTGGGTATCGCCGCCAAGTGCCCAAGGCCAGAATTGCAGATCCATTAATAAGCCAAAGATAAGTGAAGCAAGAATTGCGATAAATACGAGTAATAGAATTTCAGCTCGACCCTTGATTCTTGCGGGAAAAGAACCCGCAAATAAACCAACTAAGCCTGCTGCAAAGAGTTGATATGGAAGCCAAGGTCCAAATCCACCCGTCAGTAGCGCTGAAGCCAACATTCCGAGTACGCCCAGTAAGAAACCAAATGCCGAACCAAAGACGCGGGCAGCAAGAATTAATAGAAACCACATTGGTTCAAGTCCGACTGCGCCAGCGCCTAGCGGCCGAAGCGCCGCAAGAAGCGCAGCGAGAGTTCCTAAAAGTGCAACTGATTTCGCATCCAGACCAGAATCGCTCAGTTGTGCGATTAAGAGAAAGATCGATGCAGGAACGGCTGCCCAGAAAAAGTATTGTGCAAACTGCGCCGAACTCTGCGATTGAACATAGAAAGGCCAGGTGAAGCCGGCAAAGACCGTTATTGAAACCAGCATGAGCGCAATTTTTGATCTGCGGCTAAAACGATATAGATCGTTCGTTAAATATTTCATTGCAGACCAGTTTGTTGATCCAGTGAACGCATTACATCGTTAACCGTTAGCCATCTGCGCGGAGCCATTACTTTGGACACTTGAGGAGCGAAAGCTGGTGATGACAATAAAATATCTAGCGTTGGCCCGTCGGCAACTACTTCGCCTTCAGATAAGAAGATAACTCGATCGGCAAGTTCGGCAACAAGCTCGACATCGTGAGTAGCGATTACTACTGACTTTCCAGGCTGGGCGGCGAAGTTTTTGAGAATCTCAATCAACAGCGATTTGGATTGATAATCCAATCCCCGGGTTGGCTCATCCAGGATTAACGCGCGTGGTTGTGCTGAGAGAACCACAGCCAAGGCAAGAGCCAGCCGTTGTCCTTCAGAGAGATCACGCGGATGGGTCGCAGGCGAAATAGAAGGCACGAGCTCTTGAAGCAAGGAATAGGTTGCGCCGCTAGTGATCTCATTATCCTTATCGGCTTGCGCGCATTCCTGCGCAACGCTTTGCGCGTATAAGAGATCGCTAGGCTCTTGTGGGATGTAGCCAACGGTCGCGCGACGCAGTGCACCCTTTAGACTCATTGGGGGGTGGGCGAATACTGAGATCTCGCCGCGATCCAGATCTTTAACTCCGACGATCGATTGCAGAAGCGAACTCTTGCCGGCGCCGTTTCTGCCCATCAGGGCGACGATCTCGCCTTCCACTACAAGTGCATCAACGTTCTTTAACGCTGTGTGTGCACCATAAGAAATCGCAGCCCCTTTAACCGAGATAGCAGTGGATGTCAGAACTTTTCCTACCCGCGGATTATCTTTTCCGTCGCGTCTTACATCTTCGGTCATGCGTCGCACATCGCGGACGCTTAGGCCAACTTGATCTAATTTAAGAGCGCGAGATAAATGAACAATCGGCGGAGCTATATCTGAACTTTTCAGTATTTTTTCTGGAAGGTCGATTTGGGCTTGGCCATCTCCGGCAATATGAATGATTCGATCAGCAAAGCCAATTACTCGTTCTAGGCGATGTTCTGCGATCACAACTGTAAGGCTTAGGTCATGCACGAGACGATGGATGATGGATAAAACTTCTTCTGCTGCTATGGGATCAAGAGCGCTAGTTGGTTCATCAAGCACCAAGATCTTGGGGTGCATCACAAGTGCGCTTCCAATTGCTAAGCGTTGTTGCTCACCGCCGCTAAGCGTTGAAATTGCCCGATTACGAAGCGGAGCCAGAGCCAGCAAATCAAGTAT
>JBEBBQ010000062.1:0-3543 GCA_041158325.1 Actinomycetota bacterium
CTTCTTTGGTCAACATAAATGCGCTAGAAAGATTTATATCTAAACCGCGGCGCCATTTTTCAACATCCAAGTCTTCAAGTTTGTCGCTGATACCAATACCAGCGTTAATTACAGCGCCATCTAGTCCACCGAAATGTTTGATAGTTTTTGTAACTGTTGCCTTAACATCCGCTTCTTTCGACTGGTCGCCCAAAACCAACAGGGGTGGATTGCATTCATTATCTGCAAACTCTTTCTCAACTTCTAGGAGTCCTTTTTCTTCGATATCTGCTAGAACTACATGCGCGCCACGTTTTCCAAGTTCTAGCGCAACGCCACGGCCTATTCCGCTGCCTGCACCGGTAACGATAATGATGTGTCCATCTAGTTGAGCTGGAGCTGGCTTGTTCTTGAGTTTGAAGAGTTCCATCGGCCAGTAATCGAAACCAAAGATTTCCGCATCGGAGATCGTGTCGCCATCGCCAAATACATCTATAACTCGAGCTGCCACACCGTGGGTATGCGTTGCGATGTCAGCCAGCATGACATTCTCTTTAATTGTTGTTGCGGCAGTTACTGCACCTACGCCTGGAACAAGAATCACTCTTGGATCATTTCCGTGGCTGGTGTATCCAGCTGGAAGTAGCGACTTGTTGGCTTCGAAATATGCGCTGTAGTTCTCGCGGAATTCTTTGATTCCGGTTTCGGTATCTTCCAAAGTAACCATTGCTGACTTAGGGCGGATACGTAACATGTGATCGGCGCTAGATGCACCTAGAGCAATTACCTTCTTGAGGTCTGGACGTGCGGCAATCTCTGCTAAACGAGAATCGGTTCGGAGAAGTTGTTTCTTACCTAAAGTTCCACGTAGTTTTAGTAAAAGTTCCTTTAGCTCTTCATCAGGTAGATCTTGATGTTGGAAATTAGCCGCTGGTCGCTTGTTTAGTGAATCTAAATACTTATCTGCAAGAGCAACAGCGTCGATCGTCTTCTTATAACAACGATCTGAATCTTCATCCCAGACAACTAAGCCGTGGTGAGCAAGAACAACTCCGGCGTAATCTCCTAGACCGCCTACTAACTTCGAAAGCTCAAAGCCAGGACGGATCCAATCAACATAGGCAAATTCTTCACCAAGTGCCTCACGTACCGCTTTTTCACCTTGCGGATGATTTGTAAGTGCGCAGATCGCATCAGCATGCACGTGATCAATATGTTTTGCTGGCAAGAAACCATGAAGCAAAGTTTCAATTGAAGGGCGGCGTGAAGTTGGATCAACTAGAGCGCGCGTTACGTAATCCACCATCGTGTCATCATCTAAAGCGCCAAAATCGCGAAGCGCCAACAGCTCTTCAAGGTAAAGCGCTGGGTAGTCACGATCTACGGCGTACTGCATATCAGCGCCCGAGCCTTTAACCCAGAGAACTTTCTTCAAGCGACCTAGGTGATCTTTAATCTCACCTTTACTTGAAGTGTTTCCGCCACCATAAACAACCATTGACTGGTCGGCGCCGATCTTTTGGGAACGGGCGACGAGGTCATGTAATGGCTTTAGTTCACTCATAGTGTTTGGCCTTCTGCTATTTCGTAGGATTGTTTCTCGGTTATTACTGCACTTATGTACTTTGCTGGTGTTACATCAAAAGCAGGGTTAAATGTCTTGGCGCCATTAGGTGCGACTTGTATCCCCTTGAAATGGGTTAACTCTTCATCCCCACGGATTTCAATATGTATTTCACTTCCACTTTTAATGCTGCGGTCAACAGTTGATTCAGGAGCCACAACTAAGAATGGAATTCCGGCTGCGTGACAAGCAAGTGCGACGCTGAGCGAACCAATCTTGTTTGCCGAGTCACCATTTTGGGCGATGCGATCAGCCCCGATAAGAGCAGCATCGATTCTTCCGCTTAGGATCGCCATAGCAGCAGCACCATCAGGTTCGATGCGATATGGAATTTCGGATTTCATTAACTCCCACGCAGTCAAACGCGATCCTTGTAGCAAGGGACGAGTTTCATCTGCATAGACTTCTTTAACATTTCCACGCTTATGTAATTCTTTGATAACTCCTAGTGCTGTGCCGGTACCTGTTGTTGCCAGTGAACCAGTATTGCAATGCGTCAAAAGAGTTATTGGTTTGTTACCTAGTTTTTTGATCAGCCAATCTGCGCCGATATTTCCCATATCGGTACTTGATTGCTTATCTTCACTTGCTAATTGATGTGCAGCTGCAAGAACTGCATCGCGGCCTTCTGGTAAATGCTTGCGAATCTTTTCAACCGCCCAAGCTAAGTTAACTGCCGTTGGACGGGCATCACGAAGCAGATCGAGGTTATGTTCTAGCTCGCTTGCGGAATGGCCTTTTCGCGCTGCTTCATCAATAACTAGGACAACTCCATATGCACCGGCAACGCCAAGCGCAGGGGCGCCTCTGACGACTAATCGTTGAATAGCATCGATATATGGAGCTAGTTCGTCATAAGAAATGTATGTCTCAGAAATTGGAATTTGTGTTTGATCAAGCAACACAATCTTGTTGTCTTTCCAGACAATCGCTTCGAACCCGCTAGACATTTAATTGCTCCTTATTCAAGACCTTGAACTTATCACTTCGCTACTAAAAAAGAGATTGCTAAGCGTATGAATCCCAATCGCCACCACTCAGGATTCCACCATCTATGACAATAGATTGGCCAGTTATATATGAAGATGCATCGGTTGCCAGAAATATTACTGATCCGATTATCTCGTCTGGATTTGAGAGGCGGCCAATTGGAGTTGTCTCGTCAAACCATTTGGTGCGATGTGGTTCGCCCCACAGTGGCTTAGTGAAATCCGTTTTGATAACTGAAGGTTCGATGCAGTTGACGCGAATTTTATCTTTTGCCCATTCGCGAGCGGTGCTGCGGGTTATCGAAGTAACCGCTGCTTTGGTCGCCGCATATACAGAGATCGTATTAAAGCTATAGCGAGCACTCAGGGAGCTCATATTTACAATAACTCCGCCTCCAGCTGCCTTCATGATCGGATGTGCCGCCTGCGAAATAAAATATATCGCCTTCATATTCACCGCAACTATGGCGTTGAAATCTTCTTCGGTTACTTCACTTATAGGTTTACGACGATTTATTCCTGCAGTATTAATAACGATATCCAAGCCGCCCATAAGGGTATTTGCCTGATTGACTACGCTGGCACATTGATCAGGGATGGATAAGTCTGCGCTAATTGAAAAGGCTTTGCCAGACTGGCCAGAGATCGATTTGCGAACTTTATCGAGACGTTCTTGATTTAGATCCTGGATAGTTACATCAGCGCCGCGTTCTGCAAAAGCTTTAGCAATCAGCGCACCTAGCGTTCCAGCGCCGCCAGTAATGAGAACGCGCTTCTGCTTAAGATCGAATAATGGATCAAACATTTGCTACCCCTGTAACTTCTAAATAAGTAACGCTCTCGGGAGATAAAGTTTGTGGCTTTAAATCAATTCCGGAGAATTTCACTTCCTGCTTAATAGTACTGAAATTGACCAGAATAACCTTTACTTTTTGGCCTGAAGTAACGATC
>JBEBBQ010000063.1:0-4659 GCA_041158325.1 Actinomycetota bacterium
CGCGCAAACGCTACTTCGCACTTACTTAACACAAGAAGTTGATAACGAACTTTTAAGTATTGCGGGCGGATCTATTCCAAGACTTGAACGCGGCGGAATTGAATCCGATAACGACGGAGATGTAGATGGTGATGCTCGCACTGTACAAGTGCGCCCACTTCGCAGTATTCCTACCTCAACTTCGGTAACGTTAATTGGGCCTGCCGGAGTTGTGCTAGGTCAGATTGGTGGAGATTTAAATGCCACTGAAATCACCAGTTATTTGAGCGCAATTACTCCGGAAAAGGCTGCTAAATATGGCAATCGCCCCTTTACTATCGAAACCGATGAACATGATTTCCGAGTTCTTACTCAAGCTCTGCCATCTGGATTTGGCCGCGTAGTTGTCGCACACTCATTTGAAGATATCGATCGCATCTTGGCCCGCTTGCAAGGGTTATTCATTCTTATTGGATTGGTGATGATCTTCTTCATCGCTCTTGCTTCGCGCAAAGTTATTACTGTTGGATTGAAGCCTTTGGCAAATGTGGAAGCAACTGCCGAAAGGATCGCTGAAGGCGATCTCACGGCTCGCTTGCCAGATGTAAAACCAAATACCGAAGTCGGTCGCTTGGTAAGTACGCTAAATACGATGTTGGGTCGCATCGAAGAATCATTCGCTGCCCGCCTAGAAAGTGAAAGCAAGTTACGTCGCTTCGTTGCAGATGCATCACACGAACTTCGCACGCCGATAACTGCTATTCGCGGCTTTGCAGAGCTTCACCGCCAAGGCGCGGTTAGCGGTAAAGAGAATACAAAAGAGCTAATCGGTCGTATTGAAAACGAATCCAAGCGAATGGGTTCACTTGTCGAAGATCTACTTCTCCTAGCGCGCCTTGATCAATCGCGGGAAATGAAATCAGATCCAGTTAACCTCACTCAAATAGTTTCCGAAGCCGTTGCTTCAGCACGTGCTGCTGGACAAAATCACACCGTCAACTTTGACGAGCTAGGTGAAGAAATTTACGCACTCGGCGATAAAGATAGAATTCACCAAGTTGTCGCCAACTTGCTTGCCAATGCACGCACTCACACACCTGCCGGAACGGTTATTGATGTCTCGGTAAAGCAAGATACTGATGGGGTTCGCATTCGAATTGCAGATAGCGGTCCTGGTTTATCTAAGAGTGATCAAGAGCGAATCTTTGAGCGTTTCTATCGCGCAGATGCATCACGTGTTCGCACAGATGGTGAAGGAACCGGGCTCGGACTTTCTATTGTTGATGCAGTTATGCGCGCCCATGCCGGCGAGGTAAGCGTCCAATCCGAAGTAGGAAAAGGCGCAGTATTTACCCTCTTTTTCCCGCTAGGAAGCTAGTTTCCCAAAGACTCCATGGCGCGCAGAGTTGAAATGCGCTCTTCGATCGGTGGATGGGTAGAGAACATCTTGGAAACTGCCTTGCCATCTAGCGGTGATTCGATCCAGATATGCGCAACCGCATTTGATTTCTGATGCACAACTGTTGAATCTGCGGCAAGAACTTCAAGTGCCTTACGAAGTCCCGCAGGGTTGCGAGTAAATGAAACCGCGGTTGCATCAGCGAGTGATTCACGGCGGCGAGAAATTGCGCTCTTGAGAAGCGTTGCGGCAATTGGCGCCAAGATTAAAACAAAGAGCGAAACGATAAGAAGAGCTGGGTTTGCGCTGCTATCGCGATCGCGACGTCCGCCTCCAAACCACATCATGCGCATTAGAAAATCGCTCAAGATCGCAATGGCACCTGCAGTTGTTGCAGCCACGGCTGAAACCAAGGTGTCGCGATTAGCAACGTGTGCCATCTCGTGGGCGATTACGCCTTGCAGTTCATCGCGATCCATAACTTCCAAGATGCGAGTAGTAAATGCAATTAGCGCATGATCCGGATCGCGCCCTGTTGCAAAGGCATTTGGTGCAGAATCTACGACGATTGCTACCTGCGGCATTGGTAGACCACTTGCAATAACAACTTCTTCAATTACGTTAAAGAGTTCAGGGTTATCTTCGCGCTGAATCAACTTTGCGCCGGTCATCTTTAAAACTAATTTATCTGAGCCGTAATAAGAACCCCAGACGCCAATAAGTGAAATACCAACTGCAAGTGGCACCATGAAAGTTGATGTGCCAGCGCCAAAATAAGTTAGCGCGGCATATGCAACAAGTCCGGTGAGCAGACCCATTGAAGCGAGAAGGAAATAAGTCTTTCCTTTATTTGCGCTCTCTTGGGCGCGAAAATCATTTGTTGCCATTGCTGGTTAGAAAGTTACCTTTGGAACGTTGCGCTCTTGTGGATCTTCAACTTCATAAAACTCGCGCTCTGTAACTTTCGCAAAACCTGCGAAAAAGTTGGTCGGGATGGTTTTTACAGCGGTATTTAGGTTGCGAACATTATCGTTGTAGAACTGGCGCGAGAAGGCAACTTTATTTTCAGTTGTTGAAAGCTCTTCTTGTAGAGATAAGAAGTTAGCTGATGCTTTGAGATCTGGGTAAGCCTCGGCAACTGCAAGCAATCCGCGCAGAGCTTGGGTCAACATACCGTCAGCGGCTGCAACATCGGCAACGCCTGAAGCAGTGGTCGCCTTAGCGCGCGCTGTAACAACGGCATCAAATGTGCTTTGTTCATGTGCGGCATAACCTTTAACGGTTTCAACTAAATTTGGGATTAAGTCAGAGCGGCGCTTTAACTGCACTTCGATCTGAGCAAATGATTCATCGACGCTGATATTTAAGCGGATGAGTCGGTTGTATTGAGCAATAAAGAAGAGAGCTAGTAAGCCAATAACGGCGAGCGCAATTATGATTTCCATATTTGATTAAACCCCTTAAGTAAAGGTTGTATTCCCTTTACTAGTTTCCTGTCTAGTTTATTGTGGATTAATTAATTTTGCTCTGGTGAAAGTTCATAAATGAGCGGCTCGCGGTTGGTCCACGTTGGCCCTGATATCTAGAGCCGTACTTCTCGCTGCCGTATGGATGTTCGGCAGGAGATGAGAGTTTGATGAGACAGAGCTGACCGATCTTCATTCCTGGGAATAGCTTTACCGGCAGGTTTGCCACATTGGAAAGTTCAAGAGTGATGTGTCCAGAAAATCCAGGATCGATAAATCCGGCAGTGGAGTGAGTTAGCAGGCCAAGGCGACCGAGAGAAGATTTTCCTTCGAGGCGACCTGCAATGTCATCAGGCAAGGTGATTACTTCGTAGGTGCTGGCGAGAACGAATTCGCCTGGGTGCAAGATAAAGGCTTCGCCATCTTCGGCAACGACTTCGCGAGTTAGCTCTGCTTGTTCGATCGATGGATCGATAACTGAGTACTTATGGTTTTCAAAGACGCGGAAGAATTTATCGAGGCGGACATCAACCGATGAAGGTTGGATCATCGCCTCTGCGAATGGTTCGACGGCGACGCGGCCGGCGTTGATTTCAGAGCGGATATCGCGGTCACTTAGAAGCACGGCGTGAGCCTATCTGACCGCGGTAAAAAGGCAGGGATAGGGCTTGCGTAAGTTACTGGTGGGTAGCATTATTTGCCCATGAGCCATTACAACGCCAACCTGCGCGATATCGAATTCTGCCTCTTCGACCTCTTTAAAACCGAGAAGGTGCTGGGAACTTCCATCTTTAGCGAACTCGATCGCGAGACCGCGATGGGCATGTTGGAAGAGATGAAGCGCTTAACTGAGAACGATCTCGCCGAATCTTTCGTTGAAGGAGATCGCGTTGGTGCGATTCTTAATAAAGAAACTGGAAATGTCACACTTCCGGTGAGTTTTAAAAAATCTTACAAGGCTTATATCGATGGTGAATGGTGGCGTCTTGATGCACCAGTTGATTTAGGCGGAACAAAAGTTCCGGCAGCAGTTCGTTGGGCAATTGCCGAAATGGTTTTAGGTTCAAACCCTGCAATTCATATCTATGCATCTGGTTATGCCTTCGCACAAGTTGCTTATGTATTAGGAACAGAAGATCAGAAGCAGATGGCGAAGTTAATGGTCGATCGCCATTGGGGCGCAACCATGCAGTTAACTGAACCAGATGCTGGTTCAGATGTTGGTGCAGGTCGCAGCAAAGCTGTGCAACAAGCAGATGGAACTTGGCATATCACCGGAACAAAGCGTTACATCACATCTGGTGATGCTGACTTCTACGAGAACGTTATGCACTTTGTGCTTGCTCGTCGTGAAGGTGGCGGACCAGGAACTAAGGGGCTTTCACTCTTCCTGATTCCAAAGTTTATGTTTGATCTAAAGACCGGTGATCTTGGAAAGCGCAATGGCGTTTATGTAACATCACTTGAAAGCAAGATGGGGCTTAACGTCTCTGCTACTTGCGAAGTAAACCTTGGTGAGAAAGAGCCTGCAGTTGGTTATTTGCTTGGCGATGTTCACGAAGGTATTGCGCAGATGTTTAAGGTTATTGAATTTGCGCGCATGATGGTTGGTACAAAGGCGATCGCAACTTTATCTGCTGGATATCAGCAAGCTCTTGCTTACGCTAAAACCCGCGTACAAGGCGGCGATATGAAGGTTATGAACGATAAGGCAAGCCCACGTGTAACGATTATTCATCACCCAGATGTACGACGTTCGTTGATGGTGCAGAAGTCATACTCTGAAGGAATGCGCGCCCTTGTCTTGTACACCGC
>JBEBBQ010000064.1:0-17150 GCA_041158325.1 Actinomycetota bacterium
ATTAGCGCTGCTGGCATGAGTAAATCTCGCTCAAAAAAGAAGAAGAAGGCTGAGTGATCTCCAAACGTGGAATCCGCCGAGATACGTTCCCGCTGGCTGCGCTTTTTCGAAAGCGATAACCGCGAAGGTTTAACCCATACCGTTGTTCCCTCAGCATCTTTGATCGCTGACGATCCAAACCTCCTCCTGGTAAATGCCGGAATGGTTCCCTTTAAGCCATATTTTCTCGGCGAGGTCACTCCACCGTACAAGCGCGCAACCTCGGTTCAAAAATGTGTTCGTACCTTAGATATCGATGAAGTTGGCAAGACGACCCGACATGCCTCGTTCTTCCAAATGTGTGGAAACTTCTCGTTTGGTGATTACTTCAAAGAGGGTGCGATTGCACTTGCCTGGGATCTCTTAACGCGACCCATCGCTGATGGTGGTTATGGTTTTCCTGAAGATAAATTATGGGTAACTGTTTATCTGACCGATGATGAAGCTGCAGATATCTGGCATAAGAAGATCGGCATTCCTAAAGAACGAATTCAGCGCCGTGATATGGCAGATAACTTCTGGTCGATGGGCGTACCAGGGCCGTGTGGGCCTTGCTCTGAGATTTATTTCGATCGTGGTCCTGCCTACGGTAAAGATGGTGGGCCAATAGCTGATGAAAATCGCTATTTGGAAATTTGGAACCTGGTCTTTATGCAGAACGAACGTGGAGCCGGTGGCGGTAAAGATAGCTATCCAATTTTAGGCGAGCTACCTGCAAAGAGCATCGATACCGGACTTGGCCTGGAGCGCACGGCTGCGTTGTTACAAGGTGTCGAAAACATCTACGAAATCGATACAACGATGCAGATTTTGAGTAAGGCGATGGAGTTAACCGGGGTTAAGTACGGTTCATCTGAAAAGTCAGATGTAGCACTTCGCGTTATCGCAGACCATGCTCGAACATCGGCAATGTTGATCGGTGATGGAGTTACCCCCGGTAATGAAGGCCGCGGTTATGTTCTACGCCGAATGATGCGTCGCACCATCCGCAATATGCGCCTACTCGGAACCAATGATCCAATAATGTCCGAGCTCACTGTTGCAGCCATTGGAGCGATGGGTCCACAGTATCCAGAATTGATAACGGATAAGAAGCGAATCTTGGCTGTTTCTGTTTCTGAAGAAGAATCATTTCTTCAAACACTGAAGAGTGGCACTCAGATCTTTGACATGGCTTCATCTGAGTTAAAGAAATCCAAAAAGTCAGTACTTCCTGGCGAAGAAGTCTTTAAATTGCACGACACATATGGATTTCCTTTTGACTTGACGCTGGAAATGGCTCGCGAAGAGGGCCTCGAAGTTGATGAGGCGGGCTTTACTCGTTTGATGAAAGAGCAACGCGATCGCGCAAAGGCCGATGCTAAGGCCAAGAAGAGCGGGCATACCGATCTAAGTGAGTACAAGAAGATCGCTGATAACAAAGGCGCATCTGAATTCCTTGGTTACACGAAGACTGAAACTGAATCTCAAGTTAACGGCGTTTTAGTCGATGGAGTCTCTGTTTCTTCGGCAAGAGCCGGAAGCGATGTCGAAATCGTTTTAGATCGCACACCTTTCTATGCGGAAGGCGGCGGTCAGCTAGCAGATGGCGGACGCATTGTCCTAAGCAATGGAGCAGTTGTTGAAGTTGATGATGTTCAAGCTCCAGTTACAGGATTATCCGTTCATCGCGGTCGAGTCATCTCAGGTGAAGTTGTTGTTGGAGATAAAGGTCTTGCCACTATCGATCAAGAGCGTCGCGATGGTATATCTCGCGCACACACTGCGACTCATATGGTTCACAAAGCCTTTCGCGAGATATTGGGTGAGACAGCTACTCAAGCAGGATCAGAAAACTCACCCGGACGTTTTCGTTTCGACTTCCCATCAACGGGCGCTGTTTCAGAAGGCGTACTCAATGATGTTGAATCGCGCGTAAATACCCTTCTCTTAGATAACCTCGAAGTAAGTGCAGAGGTTATGTCACAAGATGAAGCCAAGAAGTTAGGCGCGATGGCGCTCTTTGGAGAGAAGTACGGCGATCGGGTTCGCGTAGTTTCAGTTGGAGATTGGGCGCGCGAACTCTGCGGCGGAACGCACGTACAGCGTTCTGGGCAATTAGGTGTTGTAAAGCTACTCAGTGAATCTTCGATTGGCGCAGGAGTTCGCCGCGTGGAAGCTCTTGTTGGAGTAGATGCCTATCGTTTCTTGGCGCGCGAACATGTTTTACTCAACTCACTCACATCGTTAATCAAGGGCTCGCGTACAGAAGAGTTACCAGAACGAATTTCAGATTTGCTGATCAAGTTCAAAGAGATCGAAAAGGAGTTGGCACAAGTTAGATCAGCTGCTGCTATGGCTGACGTCGCAAGTTTTGCTTCAGGTGCGAAGAAGGTCGGAGAGACAACGCTTATCTCCACTCGCATTCCAGATGGCATAGCAGTTGATGATCTTCGTAAGATCGCGCTCGAACTTCGCAATCGGGATTCCGATAGCGTTGTTGCATTGGTGAGCGTCGTAGAAGGTAAGCCAGTTCTTGTAGTTGCAGTCAGCGATGCTGCGCGTACCCGAGGTGCAAAAGCCGGCGCTCTCGTCAAGGTTGGTTCAACCGTTCTTGGCGGTGGCGGAGGCGGTAAAGATGAGTGCGCACAAGGTGGCGGTACTGACATCTCAGCGATCGATAAAGCGCTGCAGGCGATTGAACTCGCTGTAAGCGGGAAGTAATGGCAAGGCTAGGCCGGCGCATCGCATTTGATTATGGCGATGCCCGTATCGGTGTTGCCATATGTGACCCTGATGGTTTGGTGGCTACGCCGTTAGATGTTCTACAGAGTAAAGACCCTAACTTGATCGTGAAAATTAATGAGTTGGTACAAGAGTATGAGCCGGTAAAGTTTTATATCGGAGAACCGAAGCAACTCAGCGGCGCTGATTCTCTCTCATCCGATAAGGCGCTGAAGTTTGCTGAATTACTTAGCTCAAAGTTTGATATCGAAATAGCTATGGTTGATGAACGCCTATCTACTGTTTCGGCTAGTCGACAGTTAAGAGATGCCGGGATTGATGCAAAGAGTGCGAAAAAGTTGATTGATAGCGCCGCGGCGGTAGCGATTCTCGAACAAGGGCTTTCTATTGATAAGAGATAGAAAGGCGATCTTACGTGTCGCGCTAGCGCTTTCTTTTGTTTTCCTTTTCACCGGAGGAGTTCACGAACTTCGCAAGACATCTGCCGCACCTGATTTCTCTTGCACCGATGGCGCTGCAATTTCAAAAGAGATTTCGGATAAAGATGTGGCGATCGAAATCGCTGCAGGTGCCACTGGATCAGATATCGCCGCCCAACTCTTTGAAAAAGGGGTCGTAAAATCAGCGAGAGCGTTCTTCGGAGTTGCAGTAGGCGATGCGCGCGCGGGAAAAATCGCACCAGGTTCTCACATTATCTCTCCCGAACTTTGCGCAAAGGATGCCCTCGAACAACTTCTAGATAGTAAAAGAATCGCTGGGCTGATTAATATCGTAGAAGGCGAGTGGAACTCGGAAGTTTTCCAAGATATGGTCAAAGTTGGATACTCGCAAAGAGATATCAAAGAGGCGCTTGCGCAGTTACAGTTGCCGGCCGGATTCAAATCTTTAGAAGGACTTCTATTTCCTGCGCAGTACTCGTTTGCAAAGGGAACATCGGCAATCCAGGCTATAGCGACCATGGTTGAGAGAGCCCAGGATGAGATGAAGAGCGCAGGGATTTCAGAGTCCAACGGAAGGTTTAGCGCGCAGGAAATCTTAATCATCGCCTCAATTATTCAAGCCGAAGGTGGCTTGCAAGACTTTACAAAAGTCTCGCGCGTTATTCGAAATCGCCTGGAAAAAGGTATGCCGCTGCAGATGGATTCAACTGTTCATTTTGCTCAGAAACTGCGGGGTAATATCTTTCTAAGTACCAAATCGACCTTGTTGAATTCTCCATATAACACCTACCGCAAGTACGGCCTACCTCCAGGGCCTATTGGAAATCCCGGAAGGCAAGCACTGCTAGCCGCGGTCAACCCAGAACCGGGCGATTGGATTTATTTCATCACGGTTGCGCCCAATGACACTAGATTTACCTCATCATTTGAAGAGTTTGGCATCTGGAAAGTGGAATACAAGAAGAACTTACGTGCTGGTTTATTTGAGAGCAAAGAGTGATTGAAGCATGAGTGATAAGAGCATTAACGCAGCAGTTCTTGGCTTCCCGATTGCCCACTCACTCTCGCCGGTATTACATGGCAAGGCTTTCGATGTGCTTGGTATTGCAGGCAGATATGAGGCTATCGAAGTCGAGAGTGGTGGGCTAGCAGAGTTTCTCAAGAGCCGCGGTCAAAGTTATGACTACCTATCTCTGACTATGCCTCTCAAGGAAGAAGTTCTCGCTATTGCGAACGAGTCAAATATCGAGATCGATGAACTTTCCGAAAGAATTCAATCAGTGAATACCCTTGTGAAGAAAGGTTCTGGTTGGAGCGCTACTAGTACCGATGGCTCAGGTTTTATCAAAGCTTTAGCAAACGCTGGTTACGATCACTTCAATTCAGTTTTGATTTTAGGTGCCGGCGGTACTGCTCGCGCTGTTGCAGGTGCGCTCGATGACATTGCTCAGAGCGTTTCAATAATGGGTAGAAGCGTTAGACGTAACGCAGGTATAGCGGCATGCTTTAGAAAGGTCGTACCCGAATTTATTGCTTGGGATGATCAAATCGATCTTCGAGATTTCGATCTAGTTGTAAACACAACTCCTTCGGGCGCGGCTGATTTAGTTGCCGAGAATATTCCTTCGAAGGTAGAAGGCCTGCTCTTTGATGTCTTGTACAAACCGTGGCCAACTCTTATTGCGCGACGTTGGTCCGATGGTGGGGGAAAGGTAATTAGCGGCCTGGAACTTCTCCTCTATCAGGGTATCGATCAGATCAACATGGTCTATCCACTAGGTAGAGAGATTATTGATGGCGAGCTAAGGTCAGCGTTAAACAGCGCCTCAAAGTAATTCACAGTTTTGCCGTATGTAATCAATCAATGGCGCCAAGCCACTAACTTCGTCGCGTGTTTACATTTCTTTTAATCTCATCTGTCTATATCTCGATAGTTGATCTTGCGAGCCACAGAATCAGAAATCGCACATTGATTGTTGTCGGAATAGGTTTGTCTGCAATTACATTAATCGTCAATGGTCAGTTCTATTTGCTGAGCTCTCTAGCAACCTTGCTCTTTGGATCACTAGCGATCTCCTGCGGTTTGGGCGCCGGCGATGTGAAGTTAGCAACGCTCCTTTCCCTATTCTTCCTGCCGCTGGAGATATCAAGATGGAGCGAACTATGCATCAGTTTTGTCGTGGCCTGCGTGCTGCTTCTGTTTATCCATCTAGTTTCCAGGAAATCGATAGATGAACCGATTGCATTGGCGCCAGCAATATGCGCCGCCTTTATATGGTGCGCGAGATGAGGCGCTTATCTGCCACAATATGCGAGTGCGTTGGTTAACAGCAGGTGAATCTCATGGCCCAGCCCTTTCGGCGATAATCGAGGGCTTACCTGCAAACGTTGAGATCTCATCGAAAGATATTGATTTTCATCTAGCAAGACGTCGCTTAGGTTTTGGTCGCGGGGCGAGACAGAATTTCGAAGCCGATAAAATTTCCATTCTTGGTGGCATTCGACTCGGCTTAACGCAAGGTGGACCAATTTCGATTCAAGTCGGTAATTCCGAGTGGCCAAAGTGGGAAAAGGTGATGTCCGCTGATCCCGTGCCTGAAGAAGAGATTAAAGATTTAGCGCGAAATGCACCTTTGACCAGACCGCGTCCAGGTCATGCGGATTTAGTTGGCATGCAGAAGTACGATTTAGATGATGCTCGACCAATTCTTGAGCGAGCAAGCGCTCGTGAAACTGCAGCACGAGTTGCACTCGGTGCGGTTGCACGAGCTTTTCTTGAACAGAGCGTTGGCGTAACTATTTTGAGCCACGTCGTATCAATCGGTTCGGTGCGAATTCCTGACGGAACAAAACTGCCAGAGAAATCAGATATGGCAAGAATTGATCAAGATCAGGTTAGATGCGCAGATCCTTCAACCAGTCTGAAGATGATTGCTGAAATCGAAGCCGCACATTCTGATGGAGACACTCTTGGCGGCGTATGTGAAGTTCTTGCTTACAACTTGCCACCCGGACTCGGTTCGCATGTTCACTGGGATCGCCGCTTAGATGCGCGATTGGCGGGAGCAATGATGGGAATTCAGGCGATTAAGGGCGTTGAAATTGGAGATGGTTTCCAAACAGCAACACGTCGCGGTTCGGTTGCGCACGATGAAATTGAACGTGGCTCTGACGGATTAATTAAGCGCCGCACTGATCGCGCTGGTGGAACTGAAGGCGGAATGTCTAACGGTGAAATCCTTCGCGTTAGCGTTGCCATGAAGCCGATTTCTACTGTGCCAAAGGCGTTAGACACGATCGATGTAAAGACCGGTGAAGCAGCAAAGGCGATTAATCAGCGATCTGATGTTTGCGCCGTTCCTGCAGCGGGAGTCGTAGCAGAGGCTATGGCAGCGTTGGTTCTAGCCGAAGCGGTTCTTGAAAAATTTGGCGGCGACAATGTAAGTGAAACTCGTCGCAACTTCGAAAACTATATGAGCAACCTACGTTTCAAGTAGGCGATATGAGCGAAGCAAAAGAGAAGAACTACATTCTGATTGGTCCTCCGGGCTCTGGGAAGAGCACGATAGGAAAAGCGCTATCGAAGGCGCTAAATCGCAACTTAGCTGATACTGACTCTTTGATTGAAGCCGAAGTTGGGACTTCAATATCTCAAATCTTTATCGATAAAGGTGAACCTTGGTTTCGCGAAGTTGAAGCGCGCATAGTTGCACGGGAAATTGCAAAACTCTCGGGCGTACTCTCTCTCGGTGGCGGTGCGCCCCTATCTGAGATTGCGCAAAAGGCGATCAAAGAATCCGGCGCAAATGTTGTTTATCTTGATATCTCACTATCAGCAGCTGCTCCGCGCGTCGGTTTCAATCGCGATCGTCCTTTGTTGCTCAGCAATCCACGTGCAGCTTGGCAAGAGTTGATGGAGAAACGACGTCCAACTTATCTAGCTTTAGCGACCCAAGTTGTCTTGGTAGATAACCTAACTCCTAGAGAAATCGTCGATGAGATCATCACTGGCGAGAAGAGCGTTAAAGCTGTCACGGATGGAGTTAAGTGATGAGTGAGATCAAGGTAAGCGCAGAACATGGCTACACGGTTGAGCTCTCCGAATCATGGATGAGATCACTTGCCGAGAGCGTCAAGGATCGGACGCGAGTAGCAATCATCCTCTCCGAATCGTTATCTTCAAGAGTTCAGGGTCTCGATCTTGGAAGTGCAGAAGTTTTCACCTTTGCTATACCTGATGGTGAAGCGGGCAAGTCATCCGGTACTTTGCTAAAGATTTGGGATTGGCTTGGAGCAGCTGGATTTACACGAAGCGATTTGATTGTTGGAATCGGCGGGGGAGCGGTAACTGACTTCGCAGGATTTGCTGCAGCAAGTTGGCTTCGCGGACTTGATTGGATTGCAATACCGACAACAGTTGCTGGCGCAGTTGATGCCGCAGTCGGTGGTAAGACGGCGATAAACAGCGATTACGGTAAGAATTTGATTGGAGCTTTTCATAGTCCGATCAAGGTGATTATTGATCTTCAATGGTTTACAACTCTCACAGACCGCGATTTTTCAGCTGGTTTAGCGGAAGTAGTTAAATGCGGATTTATCGCAGATGGAAGAATTTTGGATTTGCTTCGTGGAAAGAAAGTTTCGGAGATTCGAAAAGATCACGCGAGGGTAAAAGAATTAGTCGAGCGTTCAGTCAGAGTAAAGGGCGAGGTCGTTTCGCAAGACTTTAAGGAATCATTTGCACGTGAGGCGCTCAATTACGGCCACACATTGGGACACGCAGTTGAACTCGATTGCGGCTATTCATTGCGCCATGGTGAATGTGTTGCAATCGGGATGGCCTTCATGGCGTATCTCCAATTGGATCTCGGCTTGATCAGCGCAGATCTGGCGGTAGATCATCTACAAATCTTGCAAGACTTAGATCTACCAGTTAGCTATAAGCGTGAAAGTTGGCCGAAGTTGTTGGCGCATATGGCAGTGGATAAAAAATCGCGCGGAAGTAGCCTGCGATTCGTTACCATTAGCGAGATCGGAAAGACGGATAGGTTAGAGAACCCTGATCCAAAGGCGCTCTATGCCGCATATGAAAAGGTGAGTTCATGAATGTATTGGTAATTAACGGTCCGAACTTAGCTCGTTTGGATATTCGTGATTCAGCTATCTACGGCGATATGACTTATCCGCAATTAGTAGCCCATATTGATAACGCTGCGCAAACTCAAGGATTCAAAGCAGATATTCGCCAGAGTGATGATGAGGCAACGATCATTGGTTGGTTGCACGAGGCAGCAGATAAGAATCTTCCAGTGATTATCAATCCAGCCGCATTCACACATTACTCATACGCGATTCGCGATGCGGTTGTATTGGTTAAGGCGCCGGTAATTGAAGTCCACCTGTCCAATCCGCTAGCGCGCGAAGAATTCCGACATACTTCTGTAGTTTCGGGAGTTTCTACTGGCACCATCGGGGGATTTGGTCCCAACTCTTATGTACTTGCGCTAATCGCGCTGAAGGCGTTACTAGCCTAAAAGTTCAGGTAAACTTAGGTATTCGCCTTCGAAGATCGAAGGCCAACCGCGCTTGATCAAAGGTTCTTTGGTTCGCTGATGGTTGAAACAACTACGTCAACGGACGTGAACTGGAGTTTCTCGTGGCAACAACAAATGATCTCAAAAATGGTATGACTTTAGATATTGAAGGCCAGCTTTGGACGGTTGTTGAGTTCCAACATGTAAAGCCAGGTAAAGGCCCAGCTTTCGTTCGCACCAAGTTGAAGCAAGTTCTCACGGGCAAGGTTGTCGATAAGACCTTTAACGCCGGTGTCAAAGTGGAAGTTGCAATCTTGGAAAAGCGCGAAATGAACTTCCTCTACAAGGAAGGTGAAGATTTCGTGTTCATGGACAACAAGACCTTCGATCAGATGAGTATTTCAGCGGCAATCGTCGGTGATGCTGCAAATTACATGTTGGAAAACACCGAGGCGATAGTTGCTGTTAATGAAGGAAATCCACTTTATATAGAGCTGCCAGCCTCTGTTGTTTTGACAGTTACCTACACTGAGCCAGGCCTTCAGGGAGATCGTTCTTCTGGTGGTACAAAGCCTGCAACCGTAGAAACTGGAATTGAGATTCAAGTCCCTCTCTTCATCAAGCAAGATGAGAAGGTATTGGTTGACACTCGTGATGGGTCATACCAAGGTCGCGCTAACTAGTGTCAGCTCGCAGTAAAGCGCGTAAACAGAGTCTGGATATTCTCTACGAAGCAGATATCCGGGGGACTCTGCCGCTAGATATTTTGGCGGCGCGCGATATAACGGAAGAAGGCCCAGACGCACGCCCGATTCGTGAATACACCCGCGAAATAATCACCGGAGTCTCTGAACACCGCCGCAAGATTGATGAATTAATTGCAACCTATGCGCAAGGCTGGGATATGGATCGCTTGCCTGCGGTAGATCGAAATATTATGCGCCTAGCGCTTTTTGAAATTCTCTGGTCACCTCAACTAGATGATGCGATTGCAATCGACGAAGCCCTTTCGCTAGCCAAAGAGTTATCAACCGATGAATCAGCCGGCTATATACATGGCGTTTTAGGGCGTATCGCTTCGTTGAAAGATGGCTTAGCGCTCTAGTAGCTCTTTTTAACGAAACCCATTTATAAGAAGTTGAGAACGCTTAAGTAAATCTTGCACTTCCTGGGCCGTCATCTCCATCACGAGAGTCAAGGTATCTAGATCACCCGAACGAAGGGTTAACACTTCGCCGTTCCAGTCGCGTCGTTTTGCACAAATTGCGTTGGCGAAGCTCCGTAACTTCGCGATTTCATCAGTTGCTTTCGTCGAATCAACCCCACGCAACTTTCTAAGGTCCAGAATTAGTAGCGCCTCATCGTCACTATTGCGTATCGACGGCTCTTCAATTAACTCAGCCAGAGGTATTGCGAATAGATTTGCAATCTCTATTGCGCGGGCGAGTGAGATCGCGCGGGAACCTCTTTCGTAAGAGCCCATCACGACCGCCTTGATCCTGCCGGCAGAGAGCCTTTCGATATCCTGCAGAGTAAGTGATCGGGCCTTGCGCTGTCTGCGGATACGGGCGCTGATAGAACTGGTGGTCGGTTGGATAAATGAAGGGTTTGCAGATGGTTCGCTCATGCGCGCCAAGGTAGATCAACTGAGCTAAGGGGGATCGTGGCTATCCACAGAGAGGTCGAATTTCGGTGTAGCATCAGCCAACATCCTTTAACGACCCGTCCTGCGAGGCGGGGAAGGAGATTTACGATGAGCCTTGCCCTGCCTGCGCCAGATATCACACGCGCATTGACCCGCATCTCCCATGAAATCCTAGAACGTAACTCAGGTTCTGAATCGATCACTCTGCTGGGAATTCCGACCCGCGGCGCACATTTAGCAAAACGTATCGCCACGATCATTGAATCTATTGAAAAAGTTCCGATTCAAGTAGGAACTCTAGATATCACTTTGCACCGAGACGATCTTCGAATGCGACCACCAAGAGCGCTGATGCCGACCTTGATCCCGCCACTTGGCGTTGAAGGAAGAAACGTTGTTCTCGTTGACGATGTGCTTTTTTCAGGCAGAACGATTAGAGCAGCACTGGACGCGCTTGGAGAAATCGGCCGCCCGAAGAGCGTTCAGCTGGCGGTTTTAGTAGATCGGGGACATCGCGAACTACCGATCCGTGCAGATTTCGTGGGTAAGAACCTTCCAACTTCAATAGATCAGAGCGTTCTAGTTCATCTGACTGAGCTTGATGGCGCTGATGAAGTTTTGATCGAAGGTGGTGCCAAATGAAGCACCTGCTATCCATAAATGATTTAAGTAAGTCTGAGGCGATCGCGATTTTGGATACCGCGCAAGAATTAGCTCGGGTCAGTGATGGACCTATGAAGAAACTTCCTACGTTACGTGGCCGCACTATCGTCAATCTCTTCGCAGAAGACTCCACCAGAACTCGAATCTCCTTTGAAGCTGCTGCAAAAAGACTTTCCGCCGATGTAATCAACTTTTCTGCTAAGGGCTCAAGCATTAGCAAGGGTGAGTCCCTAAAAGACACAGCGCAGACGCTTCAAGCAATGGGCGCAGATGCGGTCATCATCCGCCATGGAGCATCAGGTGCTGCGCAACGATTAGCGGATTCGAAATGGATGTCAGGTGCAGTTATCAATGCAGGTGATGGAACACATGAGCATCCAAGTCAGGCACTTCTCGATGCTTTTACAATCCGTAAACATTTAGCGAAAGCTGGTGAAGATCTAACTGGTATAAAAGTTGTAATTGTTGGCGATGTCCTGCACTCACGAGTAGCGCGCTCCAATGTGCTACTACTTGCTAAGTTGGGAGCAGATGTCACTTTGGTCGCGCCGCCAACACTTCTTCCGGTTGGCGTAGAAAGTTGGCCTTGCAATATTTCCTATGATTTTGATGCTGCGATCGTCGGTGCTGATGCGGTGATGATGTTGCGAATTCAACTAGAGCGCATGTCTGAGATGTTCTTTCCTAATGCGCGCGAGTACTCAAGATACTTCGGGCTAAATAGCGATCGCGTAAAGGCGCTCAAACCTTCAACGTTGGTTATGCACCCTGGTCCAATGAATCGCGGGCTTGAGATAACGGCGGATGCTGCAGATGGCGCAAGATCAGTGATTGTGGAACAGGTATCAAATGGCGTCAGCGTAAGAATGGCGATTTTGTATATGTTGCTAGCTGGCGCACCCGAAGGAGAACTAAATGGAATCGATAGAGAGGCAGGTGCTTTGTAATGAGCGCTAAGAAATCAAACTTTCTATTGACGGGGCTAACTTTGCCAGATGGAACAGCAAGTGATCTTCAGATTGCAAACGGTGTTATCACCGCTATCGGGAAAACGATCGCAAGTAACGCTGACGATCAGGTTGTCGATTTGCAGGGTTCGGTCGTTCTCCCTGGTTTAGTTGATCTTCATACCCATCTTCGCGAACCAGGTAAGGAAGATGCTGAGACAGTTTTATCTGGTTCTATGGCGGCAGCTAAGGGCGGTTATGTCGCAATTTCTGCGATGGCCAATACTTCTCCCGTTGCTGATACTGCAGGAGTTGTTGAACAGGTTTATGCACTCGGACAGAGTGCGGGATTTGTTGATGTCTTCCCAATTGGAGCTGTTACGCAAGGACTAGCAGGAGAGGCGCTCTCTGAAATCGGAGCGATGGCAGATTCAAATGCTCGAGTTCGTGTATTTAGCGATGATGGAAATTGTGTTCACGATCCGCTCGTTATGCGTAGAGCGCTTGAGTACGTAAAGAAGTTCGGCGGAGTTATCGCCCAACATGCCCAAGAACCATCGCTCACTAAGGGCGCCCAGATGAACGAGGGTCTCATCTCGTCGCGATTGGGGCTAAAGGGTTGGCCAGCAGTTGCCGAAGAAGCAATTATTGCTAGAGATGTATTGCTTGCTGATCACGTTCAATCCAGACTCCACATCTGCCATTTAACAACAGCTGGTGGAGTTGAGATTATCCGGTGGGCGAAGGCGCGCGGAATAAACGTGACTGCTGAAGTAACACCTCATCACTTATTGCTCACCGACGATTATGCAAATAGTTACGATCCAATTTTTAAGGTTAATCCACCGCTGCGCACTCAAAGAGATGTTGAGGCGCTGCGTGAAGGTTTAGCTGATGGAACTATCGATATCGTGGCCACCGATCATGCTCCGCATCCTGCTGAAGCAAAAGAGTGTGAATGGCAAGAAGCAGCCTTCGGAATGCTCGGCCTGGAAAGTGCGCTATCGATTGTGAATCAAACTATGGTGCAGACTGGACTTTTGACCTGGGAAGGCGTTGCCGATCGCATGAGCCGCACCCCAGCGCGGATTGCTGGATATGAAAGCCACGGCGGCAAGATCGAAGTTGGCGCTCCTGCCCATTTGACTGTGATCAACCCGACCCAGAACTACCGCGTGGATCGCGACCTAGTTGCCTCTCGTAGTCGCAATACTCCCTTCCATGGCATGGAACTTTCTGGAGTAGTTCAGGCAACTTTCTTCCGGGGTATTCCAACCTGTTTGGCTGGACAACTAACATCAATTCATAACTATTCTTCAAATGCGCAGGGAGGTTCTTCGATATGAGTAAGGCCTACCTGGTTTTAGATGATGGCAGAATTTTTGAAGGAGAATCTTGGGCAGCGCTAGGTAGAACTTTTGGTGAAGCGGTCTTTCAAACAGGTATGACCGGATATCAAGAGACGCTTACCGACCCTAGCTACCATCGCCAAGTAGTTGTTATGACATCACCACATATTGGAAATACTGGCGTCAACTCAACTGATAATGAATCTAGCAAGATCTGGGTGGCCGGCTTTGTTGTCAGAAATCCTTCTACTTTAACGAGCAATTGGCGTAGCGAGAAAGATCTAGAAGCTGAGCTAATTGATCAGAAAATTGTTGGAATTCAGGGGATCGACACTCGCGCCCTAACGCGACATCTCCGTGATCGTGGAGCGATGAGAGTCGGAATATTCTCAGGTGAAGAGTTAAGCAAAGAAGAGATGGTTGTAGAGGTCCGTAAAACTTCGCAAATGAGCGGTGCTTACCTGAGCGAAGAAGTTTCAACTAAACAGACCTACATCGTTACTGCGGTAGGTGAAAAGAAATTTACAGTGGCCGCTCTCGACCTTGGAATTAAAGGAGCAACACCTCGCGCGTTAGCGGAGCGTGGGGTAGAGGTACATGTCATGCCTTACAACTCGACCTTGGAAGAGATCATGGCGGTATCACCCGACGGAGTTTTCTTATCTAACGGACCCGGCGATCCGGCAACCATGAACGATGTTGTTGATCTAGTTAGAAATATCTTGCTCGAGCAGATTCCGATCTTCGGTATCTGCTTTGGTCACCAGATTCTCGGACGCGCGCTCGGGTTTGAGACATACAAGTTGCAGTTCGGTCATCGCGGAATCAATCAACCGGTGATCGATAAGCGAACCGGAAAAGTTGAGATAACGGCACACAACCATGGATTTGCGATCAAAGCGCCAACTGAAGGGACATTTAACACAGTCTTTGGCGCGGGTGAAGTAACCCATCTTGGTCTTAACGATGGCGTGGTTGAGGGGCTACAACTATTAGAGAGAGGCGCATTTAGCGTTCAGTATCACCCTGAAGCGGCGGCTGGTCCACACGATGCTGCATATCTATTCGATCGCTTCATTGAGTTAATGCTGCGTTATCCACGAGCTAAGGTGGCGATCTAATGCCACGCGATACCTCAATCAAGAGCGTACTTGTAATTGGATCAGGACCAATTGTTATCGGCCAAGCCTGCGAATTTGATTATTCAGGAACCCAAGCATGTCGTGTTCTGCGCGCTGAAGGAATCCGTGTAGTTCTTGTTAACTCAAATCCTGCAACGATCATGACTGATCCCGAATTTGCTGATGCAACTTATATTGAACCTATAACTCCCGAATTCATCGAACGGATCATCGCTAAAGAGCGCCCTGATGCGGTACTTGCAACACTCGGTGGTCAAACAGCCCTCAATGCGGCGATAGGTCTTCATAAGGCGGGAACTCTGCAACGTTATGGCGCACAGTTGATTGGCGCCGATGTTGATGCGATTGAACGCGGCGAGAATCGTGAGACCTTCCGCACGATCGTTGAAAAAATTGGGGGAGAGTCGGCCAAGTCGATCATCTGCCACACCATGGAAGAAGTAATCGCTGGCGCCGCAGTTCTTAACTATCCAGTGGTAGTAAGACCTTCATTCACGATGGGTGGCCTTGGATCGGGAATCGCATTCGATGAGGAAAGTCTGCGACAAATTGCGGGTGCTGGTCTACGACACAGCCCAACAACTGAAGTACTGCTTGAAGAATCCATTCTTGGCTGGAAAGAGTACGAACTCGAAGTAATGCGCGATAAATCAGATAACGTAGTAATCGTCTGCAGTATCGAAAATATTGATCCAATGGGTGTCCACACTGGAGATTCGATTACTGTGGCACCTGCGCTAACTTTGACAGATGTTGAATTTCAGAAACTTCGCAATCTTTCGATAGACATTATTCGTGAGGTTGGAGTTGCTACCGGCGGCTGCAACATCCAGTTCGCTGTAAATCCAGATAACGGTCGAATCATCGTGATCGAAATGAACCCACGCGTATCTAGATCAAGTGCGCTTGCTTCTAAAGCCACTGGTTTTCCAATCGCCAAGATTGCAACTAAGTTGGCCATTGGCTACACCCTCGATGAGATCAAGAATGACATTACTCAAGTTACCCCAGCATCTTTTGAACCCACTCTTGATTACATAGTCGTTAAGGCCCCCCGCTTTGCCTTCGAAAAGTTCGCTGATGCAGATCCAAGGTTGACGACAACGATGAAGAGCGTCGGCGAAGCGATGGCGATCGGACGTTCATTTCCTGAAGCTCTCATGAAAGCTTTACGATCTTTGGAGCGTAAAGAAGCGATCTTCACATTCCCGAGCGATCTTTCGAAGATCGACGTGCCACATCTTTTGAAGGCGATGGTTATCCCAACTGAGTATCGTCTGCAGCAAGTGCAGCTCGCGCTTTGGGCGGGCGCTGATATCGAAGAAGTTTTTGCAGCCACCAAGATTGATCGTTGGTTCTTGCACCAGTTGCAGTTGATCAATCAACGGGCCCGCGAGATTGCTCAACCTGGTGAGATTAGCGAAGAGTTCCTTCGTAGCGCCAAGGAGATGGGATTCTCTGATCTTCAAATCGCAGCGCTTCGTGGAGTAACAGATGATGATATTCGCAAAGCTCGCCATCACTTAGGTGTTCGTCCAGTTTATAAAACGGTCGATACTTGTGCGGCAGAGTTTGAGGCCTTTACGCCGTATCACTATTCAAGTTATGAAGAAGAGACGGAAGTTCGTCCAAGAACTAAGCCTGCTGTAATCATTCTGGGTAGCGGACCAAACCGAATCGGTCAAGGAATTGAGTTCGATTATTCGTGCGTACACGCTTCGTTTACTCTGCGTGATGCGGGGTTCGAAACCGTAATGATCAACTGCAATCCCGAAACAGTTTCAACAGATTACGACACATCAGATCGTCTCTACTTTGAGCCGCTTACTTTGGAAGATGTTCTTGAAGTTGTTCATGCCGAATCGTTGGCAGGTCCGGTACTAGGTGTCATTACTCAACTAGGTGGACAAACTCCGTTGGGGTTAGCGGCGGGGTTAAAGGCTGCAGGCGTAACAATTCTCGGGACATCACCTGAAGCGATTAACTTGGCAGAAGAACGTGGCGCATTTGGTCAGGTTCTAGCAGAACAATCTCTGCTCGCTCCAGAATTTGGAATGGCTGCATCACAGCTTGAAGCGCAATCTATTGCTAGTCGAATCGGCTATCCAGTACTTGTTCGTCCTTCATTCGTATTGGGTGGCCGCGGCATGGAGATTGTTTATGACGATGCAGCTCTTTCTGGCTTCATCTCGAGAGCGACAGATATAACTCCAGATCACCCGGTACTTGTTGATCGTTTCTTAGACAGCGCTATCGAACTAGATGTTGACGCGTTATTCGATGGTCAAGAACTCTTCTTGGGCGGAATTATGGAACATATCGAAGAGGCGGGAATTCATTCAGGTGATAGCGCCTGCGTTCTTCCCGCAACGACAATTACCGCATCACAGCAGAAGGCAATCCGTGAAGCAACGATGAAGATTGCTCAAGGCGTCGGCGTACTCGGTTTAATTAACATTCAATTCGCAATGGCGGATGAGATCCTTTTTGTACTTGAAGCCAATCCACGTGCATCGCGCACAGTTCCATTTGTTAGTAAAGCAACTGGCGTTCCTTTAGCCAAAGCGGCGGCACGAATCTCAATGGGAACGAAGATCGCAGAGTTGCGCAGTGAAGGTCTTCTCCCGGCAAGTGGTGATGGAGTCGCAAAGGGCGTATCTGTAAAAG
>JBEBBQ010000065.1:0-3777 GCA_041158325.1 Actinomycetota bacterium
CTAAAGGTGATGCAGTAGTGATTCCACATAGCGCGGGCGCATTCACCTTTAGCGGTGCAAATGCAATTGTTTGTCGCCCACCACTTGCAGAACTGGCGCGAGTTGCGCCCTAAGCGGCACGATTAAAAATGTCTCAACAAATTTTGATCGGTGTCGATATCGGCACATCTCGAATTAAGGCAGTTGCAACAGATATTGATTTAAAGGTAATCACTGAGCATGCCGAGCCAACTCCTTGGCGGCATGAGAAAAACAATAGCGATATAGATATGTTGCTCTTGGCAGAGACGGTCATCGCAGTTGCAGCGAAGGCGGCGGAACTTGCAGGTGGCAACGTCGCCGCAATTGGTTTTACGGGCTTTAGCGAAACCGGAGTTTTAATTGATGGCGCAGGTAATCCGCTTGCACCTGGTTTAGCGTGGCACGATCCACGTGGCTTAACTGAACCAATTATTAAGGAGCTCGGCGATTACGAATTTAGAGCTCGCGCTGGTGCGCTGCTAAATGAAATTGCATCTATCTCAAAAACGCTCTGGTTAAATCAGGAGTATCCCGAGACCCGCAAAGCTAAACACTTTCTCTCTGCGCCAGAATGGGTTTCGTACTGTCTCGGTGCAGAGTTGGTAAATGAGCTTTCCTTAGTTAGCAGAACCGGTTTCTATGATGTTGAAGCGCGTGCGCCTTGGCTTGAAGCAATGTCATTGGTTGGTGGCGGCGAAGATTTCTTAGCTCGTTTAGTCGTTGCAGGTGAACCAATTGGTGTTGTTAACAACAACGCGCCAGAAATATTACGTGGTGCAGTAATTACTGTTGCTGGACATGATCATTTCACCGCCGCGTATTACTGCGGTGCAATAAACGAAGGTTCACTCTTTGATTCGATGGGAACCGCTGAAGCGCTACTTCGTACATTTAAGAAGCCACTATCTCGAGATGCCATTGCAGAATTAGCAGCAGCCAACGTGGGTTTGAGCGCCTCGGTAATTGCAGATCACTTCACGTTGCTAGGCGCGCTTCCAACTGGTTTAACCCTGGAAAGAGTTTGTTCACTTGTTGGCGTTTCAACACGTGAGGAGAAGATTGCCCTTGGTGAATCTGCGCTAAAGATTGATCCAAAAGCTAGCGCGCTGCGCGTCAACAATGATTATCACGGTCTCTCTGTAACCAATCTTGATGATGCCGTCTCACCCGCTGCCCTCTTTCGAGCAACTGCTGAACATCTAGTAGAAGAGTCCGCCAACATGGTCTCTCTGATTGAGAAGTTCACCGGCCAAGCAACAGAGTTAGTAATCGCTGGAGGTTGGGTAAAAAATCCAATGATCGCCGTTGCTAAGAAGAAACAATTTGGAAGCTATAAAGTCTCTGATGCCACTGAGGCTGGTGCGACAGGTGCCGCAGAATTCGCGGGAGTTGCTGCAGGAATAATTAAGTTAAGAAGTTAGCTACTTATATTGTTCAAGAGTCCAGGCGCGAACACCGCCGGCTACTCCTGCTGCATTTGGAACGATAACAACTTCATCGCCCATGCGATCTAAATCTGCCTGGCGAATACAACGTGCATTTCCACCGCCGATATAAAGACGATCCCACATAAACACTGGGCGAAGTTCATCAACCATGGCGCGAATACGGCGTGACCAGAAAGCATTTCCGAGACGACGACGCTCGTGTTCGCCGATCCAAGTGTCATAAGTAGTTGCACGACGTACCGGTGCATGTGAAAACTCAATATGTGGTGACAGTGATCCACCGTAGAAGATTGCAAAACCAAGACCAGTTCCGAGAGTGATCACAACTTCATAACCAGAGCCCGAAATAATTCCAGCGCCATGAACCTCAGCATCATTTAAAACACGGGTCGGCATCTCTAGTTTTTTACTGAGTGCGTTCTGCATATCAAATCCGCTCCACTGTTCTTGGAGTTCTGGATCGATTTTCGTGCGCGGACCAGATTTAGTCATGTAATGCGGTGTAGAGATAACAACGCCATGGCGGATCATTCCGGGCATACCAACTGTTGCTCGGTAAGTCGTTGGAAGCGAATCAGAAATTCCTTTTATCGTTTCGATAAAACGATCTGGAGATAAAGGATAAGGAGTTTCAATTCGACTTGGCTTTGAATGCATTGTGCCTGACTCATCGAGTACGCAACTCTTTAGAAAGAGTCCACCGCAGTCGACGGATAGCGTTAAGCGCTCATCATTAACCATTGGGTAATTCTCCCACAACAGTTGCTACAACTGAAATTCTTATTTGGCTACGCTTATTTCCCGCGTTGGCCATAGATGTTTTGATAGCGGTCGTACAACTTATCGATGCTCTCTTGATCAATTAATTGCAAGTTCCCAAGTGATTTTGCAATCCAAGTTGTCTTTGCTACATCTTCACACATCACTGCAGATTTAACCGCTGCAGTTGCATCTTTACCAATTGCAAAGACCCCATGGTTCTTCATAATTACCGCTGAAGAACGGTGTCCTGTAAGCGTTTCAACAACGCCTTTACCAATTGCATCGTTGCCAATTAGTGCAAATGGTCCAAGTGGAATTTCTCCACCGAACTCGTCAGCCATTGCAGTTAGCGCACATGGGATTGCGCTGTGCACCGCGCTCCAGGCAGCCGCGTAATTTGAATGTGTATGAACAACTCCGCCAACGTCTTTCATGTAGCGATAGATATAGGCATGTGTGTGAGTATCGCTAGATGGCGATAGTTCGCCTTCTAAAACATTTCCATCGAGATCGCAGATAATCATTTGTGATGGTTTCAAATCTTCGTAGCTGACGCCACTTGGTTTGATCATGAAACGCCTGCCATCAGACATGCGCTCTGAGACATTGCCGGCTGTCCAGGCAACGAGACCGTATCGTTGTAGATCAATATTTAACTTACAAACTTTTTCGCGCAACTCTTTCTTGGAACTCATCAATTTCCTTCCGTAGATGTAAGTGCGCGATCTCGGATCGCACGAAGTGAATGCATCGCGCCGTTGTGGCCGAAGCTTTCATAAAGATCGTTGTAGTGCGCATAGAGCTCGTTATAAACCTTGGCATTTGCCGGGTTTGGCTGATAACGCTCATCTGCCACTCCGCCCATCGCAGCAGCTGCGGTTTGTACATTTTTATATGCACCAGCAGCAACGGCTGCGTGAATTGCCGAACCAAGTGCCGGACCCTGGGCAGATTTAATAATCGTTATTGGCATATTTAAAACGTCTGCATAGATCTGCATAACAAAGCTATTTTTAATCAGCCCGCCAGCAGCGATAAATTCTTTAACAGGTACACCAGATTCATTAAAGGTCTGCACGATTTTGCGCGCACCATATGCCGTTGACTCAACGATTGCGCGATAGATCTCTTCTGGCTTCGTTGAAAGAGTTAAGCCCATAATCAAGCCAGATAGTTGGTGGTCAACCAAAGTCGAGCGGTTTCCACTCTGCCAATCCAAGGCAACTAGCCCGTGTGCGCCAACCGGTTGAGCGCTAGCTAGTTGAGATAGATAAGTATGTATATCAACGCCTTTTGCGGCAGCGGCTGCGGTGTATTCAGCTGGGGCGTAGTTATTGGCAAACCATCCGAAGATATCTCCCACACCTGATTGGCCGGCCTCGTAGCCAAGTGCGCCATCAATGATTCCACCATCTACTACGCCGCACATCCCCGGAACCTCTGCGAATTTTTCCGAGACCATTACATGGCAAGTTGAGGTTCCCATGATCGCAACCATTTGCCCTGGGTTAACGGCATTTGCCGCGGCAGAAGTTACGTGTGCATC
>JBEBBQ010000066.1:0-2517 GCA_041158325.1 Actinomycetota bacterium
GAGTAATTCGCGATGCCTTTGCACGCGCCCAAAAGCGCGATCGTAAGAAGTTAACGCTCGTTCACAAGAACAACGTTTTAACTCGTGCGGGCAGCCTCTGGACTCGTACTTTCAACGAAGTTGCCAAAGAGTTCCCAGGAGTAACAACTGATTATCTTCACGTAGATGCCGCATCAATGTTCTTCGTTACCAACCCAGAACGCTTCGATGTAGTCGTAACTGATAATTTATTCGGCGATATCTTGACCGATATCGCAGCCGCCATCTGTGGTGGAATCGGTCTTGCCGCATCCGGCAACATCAATCCAACTGGCGCGTATCCTTCAATGTTTGAGCCAGTACATGGTTCAGCGCCAGATATCGCTGGCAAAAATTTAGCTGACCCAACTGCAACAGTTATGTCGGTTGCGATGATGATGGATCACTTGGGTTATGCGGAAGCTGCTCGCGAGATCGAAGCTGCTGTAAATGCAGATTTACTTGTGCGCGGAGATAAGAAGCGCAGCACTACAGAAATCGGAGACGCGCTACTCGCGCAACTTTAAAATGAAGATCAAACTAAATCCCAACGCTAAAGATGCCGCTACTCGTGATGCCTTGGTTGCCGAAGGCGGATTTGGTAAGTACTACACAGATCACATGGTTATCTGTGAGTGGACACAAGATGGTGGCTGGGCCGAGCCAGAGCTAATTCCCTACGGACCGCTCTCACTTGATCCTGCAACAGCGGTTTTCCATTATGGCCAAGAGATCTTCGAAGGTATGAAGGCCTATCGCCAACCAGATGGCGGAATCTCACTTTTTCGCCCTGAAACAAATGCACGACGCTTTGCAAAATCTGCAGCGCGCTTAGCTCTTCCAGAAATGCCAGAAGAATTATTCTTGGAAACAGTTGAAACTCTTGTTAAGCAAGATGCGGGTTGGGTTCCAAATAAAGTAGGCGAATCTTTATATATCCGCCCATTTATGATCGCTACCGAAGTCGGACTAGGCGTTCGTCCATCAAATAAGGCAACTTACATTCTTATTTCAACGCCAGCAGGTGCTTACTTTGATCCATCAAAAGCAGTATCTGTTTGGATCTCAACCGAATACGTCCGCGCTATCCAAGGCGGAACAGGTGAGGCAAAGTGCGGCGGAAACTATGCGGCATCTCTTGTTGCACAGAAAGCTGCCGCAAAAGAAGGCTGCGATCAAGTTGTTTGGATCGATGCCAAAGAGCGCAAGTGGATTGAGGAAATGGGTGGCATGAACCTTTACTTCGTAAAGGGTAAAGGCGCCGATGCAACCGTTGTTACGCCAAAACTAACTGGAACTTTGTTACCAGGAATTACGCGCGATTCAATTTTATCTGCGGCAAAGGATCTTGGTTACAAGACCGATGAAGTAATGCTGTCAATTGATGATTGGCGCGAAGGCGTTTCATCCGGAGAGATCACTGAAATCTTTGCTTGCGGTACCGCCGCAGTTGTTTCACCAGTTGGCCAGGCCAAGAGCGCCATGGGCACTTGGGTTACCGGCGATGGCCAACCTGGCGCAATCACCATGCAGATTCGCAATCACTTACTCGCAATTCAGCACGGTACAACTGCAGATAAACACGGCTGGGTTAAGCGAGTTATCTAATGTCGATCTCTGATGCATTTCACATCTATGACACCACTCTGCGCGATGGCGCACAGCAAGAGGGCTTAAATCTTTCGGTTCACGACAAGCTAACTATTGCTCGTCACCTAGATGATTTAGGAGTTGGGTTCATTGAAGGCGGCTGGCCTGGAGCAAACCCTAAGGACACCGAATTCTTTGCCCTTGCAAAAAAAGAGTTAAAGCTTAAGAACGCCACCTTTGTAGCATTCGGCGCTACTCGCCGTCCAAATGTGAAGGCTGCAGATGATGTATTGCTCGGTGCGCTCCGCGATAGCGGCGCTCCTGCAGTTACCTTGGTTGCTAAATCTTTCGATCGCCACGTTGATCTTGCGCTAAAGACAACTCTCGAAGAAAACCTCGCGATGATCCGCGATTCAGTCACCCATCTTCGCCAAGAAGGCCAGCGCGTATTTCTAGATGCCGAGCATTTCTTTGATGGCTACCGCGCTAATCGCGATTACGCTCTTGAAGTAATTCGCGTTGCGATGGAAGCAGGCGCTGATGTTGCTGCGCTCTGCGATACCAATGGCGGCATGTTGCCTGATGAAATTGCCGATGTTGTTCATGATGTTTTAACTGCAACTTCTGCACGTATCGGCATCCATTGCCACAACGACACTGGCTGCGCTGTTGCGAACTCAATGGCTGCTGTTGCGGCGGGTGCAACTCACGTACAAGGAACTCTTAATGGTTACGGCGAACGAACAGGTAATGCCGATCTCGTAACAATCATCGCCAACCTCGAACTCAAGAAGAAGCAGTTGGTATTGCCACCAAATGCGCTGCGTGAGTCTTTCCGAATCTCACATGCAATTGCCGAAGTAACCAATATTTCGCCTTCAGGTCGCCAGCCATATGTTGGCGTATCCG
>JBEBBQ010000067.1:0-5329 GCA_041158325.1 Actinomycetota bacterium
GGTGCGTACGCGACGGGGTGGCTTTCGTTCATTTCCATCCCCTAATAGATATGAAGAGCAGAGATGGTTCCAAGAGCATTCGCGGCAGACTTCAACGGTATAGACCGCAAACTCCCCAAACTCTTTCTCCATTTCCAATAACTCAACCTCAGTCTTTATACGACCTGAGAATTGTCCGAGTTGATCACCGAATGTGTAACGGAGTTCTACAAGTGATTCTTTCTTGCAGACCGGACATTTACGTTGCGCTTTCTCGCCGTGATATTTAGCAGCGCGCATCAAATATGGATCAGCATCGCAGGCATCGACTACGCCACGAAAGAGCGCCAATAAAGTGGCGCGCTTATCAAGTGAATAGTCGATGAACGCACGCTTGGATTTCATAATGAGAGAAGGATAAACCTCTTTTGCAGCCTTCGCGCGACTACCCTTTAACTATGAACGTCTGGCAGATATTAACCGATCGGAAATTTTCCCGGTTACTCCGCCTGCGCTGGACAGGTCAGATGACCGACGGAATTTTCCAGAGCGCCCTAGCCTCATTCGTTTTATTTTCACCAGAACGTCAAGCAAATGCTCTTAACGCCGCCCTCGCTTTTGCCGTTGTTCTTCTTCCATATTCTTTAATTGGTCCCTTTGTCGGAACAATTCTTGATCGCGTCTCCAGACAACGCGCAATCATGTTTGCAAACTTAACGAGAGCAACAACTTTATCGATCATCTCGTTATTGATTTTTCAGGGCAAAACTGGAATTGAGATGACCGTCTTTGTTCTAGTTGCATTCGGCGTTAATCGTTTAATTCTCGCTGGACTTTCTGCAGGTATTCCGCTGATGATTGAAAGTAAATCTTTGATTAGCGCCAACGCTCTTGCGGTGACCGGCGGTTCGGTATTTGTTGTTCTGGGTGGCGGAATTGGCCTTGGTTTACGCCGTTTAATTGACGAGACGACTACTGCCGATAAAGCAGATGGCTACATAATCTTGGTGGCGGCAACGGGTTATCTAGTTGCTGCACTTTTTGCCTCGTTGTTAAAGCGCAAAGAGATCGGCCCACTAGATCACGAGATAAAGAACGCCAGCTTTACACAAGGCTTAATTGAAATGCGTGAAGGTGTGCGTTTTCTGCGCGCGCATATGGATGCCGCACGCGGCATCGGTGCGATCGCAATTCATCGCGGTGGAATAACCGCTTTAACCCTCATTGCTCTCTTGTTAGAGCGAAATACCTTTAATGATCCGGCAGATAATGAAGCTGGATTAGCTGGTTTGAGTTTTACCTTATCTATAGCGGCGATCGGTTTTGTTGTTGGCGCAGTTGTCGCACCTTATGGAGTTCGCCGCGTTGGTCGCCATCGTTGGATGAGATTTTCTCTCATCGCAAGTACTTGTGGTCCGCTATTTATCTTATTTGTGAGAACTCCACTGACTTTGATTTGTGCAGCATTTGTCACCGCGTTATTCGGACAGAGTTTAAAAGTTACCAATGACGCACTTGTGCAATCAAAGATCGATGACATTTATCGCGGTCGAGTCTTTTCGGTTTATGACGTTGTCGTAAATGGTGCAATCGTGTCGGGCGCCGTTATAGCCGCGCTACTTCTGCCAAATAGCGGCGATAGTTACTTAGTTCCATTGATTGTGGCAACTATCTATTTGATTGCTGGACTTCGCTTACTTCGCAGTGGGGTTTTCTTTGCTCCACCAGTTAAGTAGCTCTTCGGTAGCGCGCTCTTCTCCCAGTGGGCCATTCTCAAGGCGCAACTCAAGAAGATAATCCAAAGCTCTACCGACCGCTGCGGACGGTTTGATGCCAAGTAATTTCATGACTTGTGCACCATCTAAATCGGGTCGAATCTTAGAAAGTTCTTCTTCTTCCATTAATTTGGCGATACGTGCTTCAAGAGCGTCATAAGTTTTAGCTAAACGCTCTGCTTTTTTAGCGTTACGAGTTGTGCAATCAGCGCGAGTTAAAACATGTAAATGAACCAGTAAATCCCCGGCATCTCTCACATAGCGGCGCACTGCAGAATCAGTCCATTCGCCATCTCCATAGCCATGGAAGCGCAGGTGTAGCGCGACAAGCGTCGCAACTTGTTCAATTGTGTCACCATCAAAGCGCAGCGCTTTTAACCTGGATTTAGTTAGACGCGCGCCAACGATTTCGTGGTGGTGAAAAGAAACTCCTCCACCCGGGATTAAATTGCGCGTCTTTGGCTTACCAATATCGTGCAGAAGTGCAGCAAGACGAATAATTAAATTAGGACCGCCTAGACGCTCTTCATGTGAAATCGCCTGCTCTAAAACAGTGATTGAGTGCTCATAAACATCTTTATGGTGATGGTGTTCATCAATTTCTAGGCGCAGTTTAGGGATTTCGGGAAGCACAATTTCGGCAAGGCCGGTTTCAACTAAAATTGTGATTCCGGTGCGCGGATTCTTCGACATTAACATTTTAGTAAATTCATCACGCACACGTTCGGCTGAAATAATTGAAATTCTTCCCGCCATATCTTTTATCGCTTGCAGAACATCAGGTGCAATCTCAAAGCCTAATTGGCTTGCAAAACGGGCAGCGCGCATCATGCGCAGCGGATCATCAGAGAAAGAATTTTCTGCTTTAGTTGGGGTACGTAAAACTTTCTTTGCTAAATCTTCTAAACCATTAAAGGGGTCGATAAATTCTGGAGTTTTTGTAGTTAGCTCAAGCGCCATTGAGTTAACAGTGAAATCGCGCCGGGATAAATCACCTTCAATTGAATCACCGTATTCGACTTCCGGTTTACGACTTTCTGGATCGTAACTTTCGGTTCGGTAAGTTGTAACTTCAACAGTTGTATCACCGCGTTTTCCAGCAACTGTTCCGAATTCAATTCCGGTATCCCAAACGTTCTCCGCCCAAGATTGCAGAATTTTCTTTGTAACTTCTGGGCGCGCATTGGTTGTGAAATCTAAATCATTTCCAAGTCGCCCAAGTAACGCATCGCGAACCGGTCCGCCAACTAACGCCAAACGAAAACCTTGGGCGGCGAAACTTTGGGCGAGTGAACTTGCCAGCGGCGCCCGTTTGATTAGTGAGGCGATCGCAACTTCTCCCGCGGCTCCCAATGCACTCGTCACAAGACCAAGATTAGAGCAGTACCCTTGGTCTATGACCCCGGCACCTAGTGCGGGCAGCGAAGGTACGAAGAAGAAGCGCAGGCGTAGACGCCCCGCAAATCGCGCCCCACTTGCAAGTGATTCACCTGCCAATAATGAGCAGGCGCAGAATAATCGCCCCGCAAAGAGCCCTGCCAAGAATCCGCCACGGAATCCATCACGGAATCCAAAGAGCTACGCAAAGCGCGTTGATGAAGTTAGCGCTGGTGGCTTAGTTATTGATCACAGCGGCAAGAACGGTCTTCTTATCGGTCGTATTGATCATAAAGATGCAAGTGGAAAAAGAATTTTATGGTCGCTGCCAAAAGGTCATATAGAAGAAGGTGAAACCCCTGAGCAAGCTGCGCTTCGTGAAGTCGCAGAAGAAACTGGAATTGAATCTGAGATCGAGCGCTCCTTAGGTGTTATTGATTTCTGGTTTATGGCCGGTGGTAAGCGAATTCATAAAACTGTTCATCATTACTTGTTCCGCGAAACCGGCGGTTTGTTAGCGCCACAAGAGAGTGAAGTTGATGAGGTTGGTTGGTTTCCACTAGCTGAAATTGTTGACCGTTTGGCTTATCCAGATGAGAAGAAGTTGATTGCGCGAACTGACGCAACTGCTGAAGTAGGCGCTAAATGAAGAAGTTTTCAGCGCTCTTCTTCTCTTTAGCCTTTCTATTTATTAGCGCTCCACATTCAGTCGGTGATGTAACTGTTACAAAGTTGACTAGTAAGCCGCACCAACTATTTGATGGCACTTTTAGAAATGACGATCTAACAAATGATCTACTTCCAACAGGCAGATTAGGTAAGCCGCTTGAAAGTAAACCGAAAGGCCCGCGCACTTGGGTTATTGATGGCGCACTTCTTGATGAAGTCGCGGCTATGGCAGATGGTTACGAGTTAAGCAACGGTGAATTAACAACTGGGCAACTTGTTGCAAAAGGTTGGATCTCTCGATTAATTCTTTTAACTGCCGGAGATAAAGTTTTTGCGCTGCCATATGGAAACCCTGATTTATCGCTAGCTACACGCTCTGCGCCGAGTGAACTTCGCTTATATAAAAGTTATGGCATTGAAAGAGTTGAGTTTCATTTAAATCGTAAGGTTTCAGCCGGGGAAAGCAGCGCTTGGAGCACAGGTAAATCACGTCTCAGCCCTGTACTGCGCAAGAAATATACGCAAAACCGCCAAGCGTTAACGGCTCTGTCTTCGGTTGTTAGCGCACCTGAAGTCAAAGCCCAGCGGGCGAAATTAGCCGTCTTACTATCTCCTTCACTTGATAAGAAGGATCGCGACTTTTTCTCTTACGACGCAGCTGATGGTGTAGCAAAAACATTAAATCGATTACGGGTCTCTTCTGGTAAATATCAAATAGCTTCAGAAACCGGAAAGGTTCCAGTAACTGTAACCAACGACTTTGATGTTCCTGTAAACGTGGGAGTTGAATTAACACCGCTCAACTCTCGTGTACAAGTTTCCGATGTCACAGCTTTCACTATTGGCGCTAATTCGCGAACTCAACTCTCTATTCCGTTTAACGCAATCGCTCCTGGCGCAACAACTGTGCTTGCTCAAATCACAAACGCAGATGGTGATGAGATTGGTCCAGCTTCGCGGCTCTCAATTAAAGTGACTTTCTTTGATTCGCGGGTTACTTACTTCACGATAGGTGCGGCGCTCTTGCTATTTGTAGCGGCTCTAACCCAGACTATTCGCAGAATACGAAGGGGGCGTAATGAAAAGCAATGAGCTATTCCGCGCCTCCGGCGTTATGGCGATCGGAACAATCCTCTCGCGCATCACAGGTTTCTTTCGTGCAATTCTTGCCGTTGCAGTTTTGGGTACAGCGTTACTTGCAGATTCATACAACGTGGCAAATACGATGCCAAATATTCTCTACAACTTACTTGTCGGAGGAGCGCTAACTGCAATCTTCGTTCCGCAATTGGTGCGTTCTTTCTCAGATGAAGATGGTGGGCAAGGTTTTGCTTCGCGCTTAGTTACAACTATCTCGGGAATTCTCTTACTTCTTGTTCTAGTTGGAGTAATTTTCGCGCCCTACCTAGTAAAGCTCTATGCACCAGAGTTTGCGACTGAAGGTTTCGAGCGCGAGTTCTCAATAGCAGTTGCATTTACTCGTTATTGCCTGCCGCAGATCTTTTTCTTGGGGCTATTTACGATGCTTG
>JBEBBQ010000068.1:0-3159 GCA_041158325.1 Actinomycetota bacterium
ATTAAGAACACCGGACCAGCGCTACCGTGGTCAGTTCCATCTGATCCATTTGCTTTTACGCGTCGCCCGAATTCGCTATAGACCAGAACGGTTATATCTTTTGAACGACCAGATGCTTTCATCTGACTTAAAAATTTAGTGATGCTTGAGGAAACAGTTCCAAGCAATAAAGCTTGAGCATTAGCCTCATTGGCATGGGTATCAAACCCACCAAGAGAGACAGACCAGATTCGAGTTGGCGCACCTGAAGCAATCAACTTTCCGACAAGGTTTAACTGTTGTGCAAGATTCGAATCTCCTCCTGCGTTGCCACCTGAAATTGTCGGAAGATCATCAGACATTGGAGCTGGTTGGGATAGAACCGGGGTAATACTTCCGGAAACACTAAATAGATTGCGCATCGATGTGGCCGCTGCTGCCATCAACGGGCTATCTTTTTGAGACTGTGCACTTAAACGCATACAGGCTTTCGCAAATTGCCCAGAAGGAATAATTAATCCGCCAAGTGGAAGCGCCGAACCACTCTGTACTTTTCCAGCCAAAAGTGGAGGCAGAACACTTCCCAAGCTGATTGCACTCATCGGATCTACTTTTTGAGTATCAAGCCAACGCCCTAACCATCCAGTGTTTAGGTGAGCTTGCGGTGATCCGGTCTGCCAAATAGCCATTGATGAGAAATGCGAACGATCAGGTTTTGGATAACCAACGCCTCGAACAATCGCAACTTTTTTCTCATCCCAAAGACCTTTAATCCCAGTCATTGAAGGGTTAAACGCAAAATCTTTATCTATCTGCAAAAGCGATTCCGGTGCATAAGTTAGGTCAGGACGAGCGGCAAAGTAAGCCGGATCTTTATATGGAATAACAGTATTTAATCCATCGTTTCCACCATATAGCGTTACGACAACGAGAATAGGTGTACCTAAAGGAAGCGGGCGCGTAATCGCTGCGTTAGCAACATCATCTAGTGATAGAACAGATGAAGCCGCCGCTGACACACCAGAGTATTTGAGAAATTGACGGCGAGTAAAGCGCGTCATTCCTAATTGTTCGCGAGAGAAAACTGGTTTTTCAATCATGCGCTCACCACATATTCTGGACTACAGATGGCTAAGGTAATTAAGCGTTCTGGATTATTACGAACTTCTCGAAGCGCAAATGTTGTGCGCGGTGACCATTCAACAACACCGAGCAAATCAGTTAGATATGCAACTCTCTTCTCAGGTGCAATCAAGGCGAGTTGTGCGGTGTCTACTTGTGAGGAAATCCAGCTTGCAAAAGCGAGCCTGAATTGTGCACTTGCTGAACTAAGCCAAGCTTCATCAGTTGGCCAACCACCTATATTCGGTGGCGAAAATGGGATTTGCGACAATTTATCAAGGTAGCTATTTATCTTATTCTGCGAATTCATTTGCGATGGAATTAAGTTAAATGCGCGACAGACAGAGATAAACCATTCAACAGGCGATTTAACTATGGAATATTCAGGGTTTACGAGGGCTTTATTTTCAACCATCGATTTAACAAGTGCGGAGATATCGCGACCAGAAAAGGATGCAATCGAAGGATGGTTATCTGGCAGTGGCGCGCTAGATGAGATAAATCTGTACCAAATACGTTCATTAATAAATTTCGCACAATCTGGCTGTGCCACTAAATGTTTGATTACTTCTTCAGGTGACATCACTCCGGTTTTCCCTAATACGGTGACCGCACCAGTGTCCCTACGTCGTGGCACAGAGATAACTTCGCCCGTGCTGCGAGGTATTTGATACCCAGTGAAAGCGCGCGCCAACTCTCTAACATCCATCTCGGAATATCGGTTTACTCCCAGAACAAAAAGCTCCATCATCTCGCGAGACAAATTTTCATTTGGAGCCTTTAAAGTATTTTCTCCACCATCTAACCAAACTTGAAGCGCACCATCAAAAAACATCGCGGATGCGAACTCACTAAAGTTTCCTAATGCATATTTTCTAAAGGTTAAATTCTGGTTGTACATCGGTAGCGCGTAATTAACTTTTCCAATCGATGTTGCCCAATGTCCATGCCAAAACCAGACCATTTTTTCGTGGAGCTGATTTTCTGAAGCCACCATTTGATCAAGCCACCATTTAGATAGCGAAATGGTTTGCGCGCGCATATTTTTCGAAAACTCTGCAATATCTGGGCTATTTGGTTCAGGGCGCTTTCCTAAGTCAATAAGCACAGGTGGGGTAGCGACTATTTCATTTTTTGATTTGGCAAGAAGTTCAGAGCGAGTTTTCTCGATCCCGTTCTTAAGTGCGGCCTCAAATTCACCAGGGCGCGGGCCGAATCCAAAACGATGAAAGAGGCGTGCGGTTTCAAGCCGCTTTAGATCCATGTCGCAAAGTTAGGCCCTACAGGTTAACAATGTAAGGTAAACGCATGAACTCACACGAACTTCTCCGAGAAGAGATCAAAAGTAAAGCCGTTGTTCACGGAAAAGTCATACTTTCATCGGGCAAAGAGGCTGATTACTACGTTGATCTACGTCGTGTAACTCTCGATCATGTAGCCGCTCCACTTGTCGGCGAAGTAATGCTGGAACTAACTAAAGACCTTGATTATGAAGCAGTTGGCGGTCTAACTCTTGGAGCAGACCCAGTTGCAACGGCGATGATGCATGTGGCAGCACGCAACGGCAAAAAAATTAACTCATTCGTAGTCCGCAAAGCCGAGAAGGCACATGGTTTGCAACGACGCATTGAAGGCCCAGATGTTGTCGGAAAGCGTGTATTGGCAGTCGAAGATACTTCTACAACAGGCGGATCAGTTTTAACAGCAGTTGAAGCGCTTAAAGAAGCCGGTGCAATTGTGGTTGGCGTTGCTGTCATAGTTGAACGAGGCGCAAAGCAAGCGATTATTGATGCCGGTTACGAATACCGCGCAGCGTTTCAACCCGCAGATCTAGGTCTTTAAGAAGTTAGCTTAAGTGGCGTTTTGTGCGCCACTCTTTAAACACCTCTAGCGCCATAGGCGCTGCAGTTACAAGAACAATAATTCCAACTACGCCGTAAAGGTAAGTATTTGCTCTCGTGCTTAAAGCATCGCCCAGTAAGAATCCAATTCCAATCGCAACTTGCGTCCAGATAACTGCGCCGATTGCGTTCCAGGTAGAGAAAGTCCTTCTATCTA
>JBEBBQ010000069.1:0-2907 GCA_041158325.1 Actinomycetota bacterium
AGTTGCTGAACTTCTTTGGCAGATAAATCTTTCTTAAGGGCAACCTTTACTGGCTTTACCGGCTTTACAACTGCCTTCTTTACAGGCTTTGCGGCGGCCTTCTTAGCTGGCGCTTTCTTAACAGGTGCTTTCTTAGCAGCAACCTTCTTCGCTGGAGCTTTTTTCGCAACAGCTTTCTTGGCGGGCGCCTTCTTTGCAGACTTCGCCTTGTTTTTGAGCGCACTAAATACAGCCACAATTGTCCTTTGGTTTTTTCGAACTATCTTCGAAACTTTTGTTTCGAACTGCTCGAAGCGATGGCTATATTATACTCAGCGCTTGGCGGATTGCGTCGCCAACTGACTCAGATTCCACCAAAAATCCATCGTGTCCGAAGTCCGATGAGATAGTAATTAGTGGTTGCGCCTTGGGAACGAGCTCGGCAATCTCAACCTGAAGTCGAGGTGGGAAGAGGCGATCGGTATCAATTGAGACCACAACGGCCGGAATCTTGATCGATTCCAGCGCCGCTACGACTCCCCCGCGATCTCGACCGACATCATGGGATGCCATCGCCGAAGTAAGCGAGATATAGGTATTGGCATCAAAGCGTTTGGCCAACTTATCGGCCTGATGATCCAAATATGACTCAACGGCATAGCGCCCGGTGTCATCGCCCTGCATCTGGCGGCCAAAGCGCACATCCATCTCTGATTCGGTGCGATAGGTCAGATGGGCAATCCGGCGCGCAATCCCTAGCCCCTCAATTGGGCCGCGCTCTTGCTCGTAATAATCTCCACCGTTGAAATTTGGGTCGCTCTTTATCGCACGGATTTGTACCGAGAATCCACCGATCTGATCGCCAGTTGCAACTGCCGAAGATCCGATCGTACAAATTGCACCGACGCGATCTGGATATTGAATCGCCCATTCCAGCGAGCGCATTCCGCCAAGGGAAGGTCCCACTGCTAATCGATATTTTTCAATTCCTAGTGCATTAGTAAATAAAAGCTCAGCCGCTGCCATATCTCGCACTGTTACCACTGGGAAGCGAGATCCGTAACGTTTGCCATCGGGAGCAATACTTGATGGCCCCGTACTTCCCTGACATCCACCAATTACATTAGGACAGACGATGAAATATTTATCGGTATCAAAGGGCAGACCCGGGCCAACCATATTTGGCCACCAACTCGTTACATCAGACCAACCAGTCATCGCATGGTTAATTAAGATCGCATTATCTTTGGCATCGTTTAAGGTGCCCCAACTTTGATAAGCGATAGTGATATCTGGCAGCGTCTCGCCATTTTCAAGTAAGAGAAAACCAATCTTTATAAATTTACGATCACCGGGATCATGGCTTTCTAACCACGCACCAGTAACGGCGGTAGTTATCTCTGACTTGCTGGACTTTTCTGAGTAAGACATTTAATTCCTTCACGCACTTGCCTACATCGTGTGATGCAAACCTGGTCGTCACCCGGAGCACCCCACCGCGGTGGAGGGTTGCCGCCTAATCAGCCGGGGCTATCGATTAGAACTCGTGACCTAGGTAAATTCTAACCCAAGAAAGCCCATGGTCTTGCTCGGTTGAGCCTATAAAGCCGGGTATTAGACTCTGCAAATGAGCCTTTCTCAAGCAGATATTGATCAGCGCTTTGAATTTGGCAAAGAGCTCATTGTGCGCGCCGGCGAACTAGCTATGACATATTGGAAATCTCTAGAGACTCTGGAAGTTAAGAGCAAGGGGCTGCAGGATTTTGTAAGCGAAGCCGATTACAACACAGAAGTTTTAATTAAAAGTGCGATCAAGGAACGCTTCCCAGATGATGCCTTCCTTGGCGAAGAGACTGGGCCAACTGGCATTGCAGGCGCACACGAAATTGAAGATCTAACGGGAATCTGGGTAGTCGACCCAATTGATGGAACACAGCCCTTCTTGATGGGAATGACTAGTTGGTGTATTTCGATCGCCTTTGTTAGCCAATCCCAAATTGAAATTGGCTTGGTTTACAGCCCTGCAGGTAATGAATTCTTCATCGCCCAAAAAGGCAAGGGCGCAACCTTGAATGGCAAAAGGATTCAGGTACGCGATGCCCAAACATTAAACGATGGAATCGTGAGCGTGGGTTACTCCAACCGCACTTCCCCAGCGCAGTTAATTCATATGATGAAAGGCCTGCTTGAAAACGGCGGCATGTACCACCGAAATGGTTCAGGGGCGCTTGGTATTTGTTACGTAGCAAGTGGCGCGCTAATTGGTTACATCGAGTATCACATTAACTCATGGGATTGTTTAGCTGCGCTCTTGTTAGTTTCTGAAGCCGGCGGAACAGTTAACGACTTCATTGCCGATAATGGGCTGCACTTGGGCGGCAAGATAATCGCTGCTTCACCTAAAGTCTTTGCTCAATTAGATAGTTTCTTTCCCACAAGTTAATTGTTAAAGCCCGAATCCGGGCGGTAGATCTTCACCAAAAATTCCAGCGCAGACTTTGGGATGTAATTCTCTACGCATTGCGGCAAAGGAAGCCGGCGGCCAACCTGCCGTAAAGACGCGACGTAACAGCAGCGCCAGGGAATATCCATTTACATCTTCGAGTGCGCGATCTAGCGAGCGATGTGCCAGTGCGCCATCTCCGCTTTCATAAGCCAGCGCTGCGCAAAGGGATGCGACCGGTGCAATAAAGCCTTTCGGTGCGATACGCATCAGGTGGCGCCACATCTGAAAGTAGGTATCAACGCTTTCTTCGTCATGGCTACCCAAAGCAAAGTCGCGCACTTGAATATCGCTCAGGCGCCCAATTACTCGCGCGGTAAGTTCGAGATCTTGACCGATTCTCCCGCTGGCGAATTCGCCAGCCAAATCAATTACCGCAGTTGCTCCATCGCGTTGCTCTTTCGTTAAATCCTGCGCGCTAGAGG
>JBEBBQ010000070.1:0-4137 GCA_041158325.1 Actinomycetota bacterium
GCGCAAATTCAATAACCTTAAACATCTGCGCAATACCTTCGTGAACATCGCCAAGCAAATAACCAACTGCAGGCTCTTTCTCACCAAGGTTTACTTCGCAGGTAGCAGAGACGTTAAGCCCCATCTTGCTTTCAAGTGATGTTACATAAACGCCATTGCGCTTTCCAAGATCACCAGTCTTGAGATCAAACATAAACTTTGGAATTAAGAAGAGTGAAAGCCCCTTAGTTCCTGGTCCGCCACCTTCGCGACGAGCAAGAACGAAGTGCATAACGTTCTCGTAGAAGTCAGCATCACCTGATGTGATGTAGCGCTTGGTGCCAGTGATATGCCAAGTTCCGTCTGCTTGTTGCACAGCCTTGGTGCGACCTGCGCCAACATCTGAACCGGCATCAGGTTCTGTTAACTGCATCGTTGCGCCCCAGTGGCGATCAACCATTAACTTCGCCATCTGCTTCTGGTCTTCAGTTCCTAAAACATATGCAACATGTGCAAATGCATAACCAGATGCGTAGATATGAATTGCCGGATTTGAACCTAAAACCATTTCGGCAATCGCCCAACGAACTGCTGCTGGAACTTTTGTTCCGCCTAAATCAACTGGCGCATCAAGACGCCACCATTCGCCATCGATATAAGCTTTGTAAGATTTTTTGAAACTTTCCGGAAGTGTGACATTTCCAGTCTCTTTATTTAGCAGAGCACCAACGCGATCTCCTTCAACGAAAGATGCGGCGAGATCGTTCTCGGTTAAGCGCTTCATCTCTTCCAGCATGCCCATCGCGGTCTCGCGATCGAGTTCGCTGAAGATGGAAGTTCCCAGCACCTTCTCGGTTTTGAAGAGGTCGAAGATGCAAAATTCGATATCGCGCAGGTTGGCGTTGTAATGGCTCATGAGCAAATAATGCTACCCACCAGTAACTTACGCAAGCCCTATCCCTGCCTTTTTACCGCGGTCGGATAGGCTCACGCCGTGCTTCTAAGTGACCGCGATATCCGCTCTGAAATCAACGCCGGCCGCGTCGCCGTCGAACCATTTGAAGAGGCGATGATCCAACCTTCATCAGTTGATGTCCGTCTCGATAAATTCTTCCGCGTCTTTGAAAACCATAAGTACTCAGTTATCGATCCATCGATCGAACAAGCAGAGCTAACTCGCGAAGTTGTAGCCGAAGATGGCGAGGCTTTTATTTTGCACCCAGGCGAATTCGTTCTGGCGAGTACATATGAAGTAATTACCTTGCCCGATGACATTGCAGGACGCCTTGAAGGAAAGTCATCACTTGGCCGCCTTGGGTTGCTAACCCATTCAACCGCCGGATTTATCGATCCTGGATTTTCTGGACACATCACTCTCGAACTTTCCAATGTGGCAAATCTGCCGGTAAAGCTATTCCCAGGAATGAAGATCGGTCAGCTCTGTCTAATCAAACTCTCATCTCCCGCTGAGCATTCATATGGCAGCGCAAAGTATGGCTCTAGATATCAAGGCCAGCGTGGACCAACCGCGAGCCGCTCTTTCTTAAATTTCCACCAGAGCAAAATCAAGTAATCCGCAATAAACTAGTAAGGAACTAGTAAAGGGAATACATCCTTTACTTAAGGGGTTGAATTAACTATGGAAATAATTATCGCGCTCGCAGTTGTTGGCTTACTAGCTCTCTTCTTTATTGCTCAATACAACCGACTCATCCGCCTAAATATCAGCGTTGATGAATCTTTTGCGCAGATCGAAGTCCAGTTAAAGCGCCGCTCCGACTTAATCCCAAATTTAGTCGAAACCGTTAAAGGTTATGCCGCACACGAACAAAGCACATTTGATGCAGTCGTCACCGCGCGCGCTAAGGCAACAACCGCTTCAGGCGTTGCCGATGTTGCAGCCGCCGACGGTATGTTGACGCAAGCGCTACGTGGTTTGCTTGCAGTCGCCGAGGCCTACCCAGATCTTAAAGCGTCCTCTAACTTCTTATCTCTACAAGAAGAGCTTTCAACAACTGAAAACAAAGTTGCCTTTGCTCGCCAGTTCTACAACGACAATGTTCGCAATCTAAATACCGCTGTAAAAACCATCCCGACCAACTTTTTCGCAGGTTTTGCAAAGGTTACAGAGCGCGAATTCTATGAAGTTGAAGACCCGCAAGAACGTAACGTGCCAAAGGTAACTTTCTAACAAACAATGGCAACAAATGATTTTCGCGCCCAAGAGAGCGCAAATAAAGGAAAGACCTACTTCCTTCTTGCCTCAATGGGTTTACTCACCGGACTTGTTGCATATGCCGCGCTAACTTACTTTGGCGCCGGCACATCAACTTTCATGGTGCCACTTGCAGTCGGTATTTCACTTATTGGCGTATGGGGTTCCTATTACGGCTCCGATAAATTAGTTTTAAAGATGACTGGCGCAAAGTTAATTCAACGTGAAGATAACCCAGAACTCTTTAACGTAATTGAAGAAGTTGTAATTGCAAGTGGACTACCAATGCCACAGGTTGCAATCGTCGTAGATTCTGCGCCAAATGCCTTTGCAACAGGGCGCGATCCCGATCACGCACTAATTGCATTTACTACTCGTATCTTGGAAGTTATGGATCGTGACGAGCTGCAAGGTGTTATCGCCCATGAGATGGCGCATGTTGCCAACCGCGACACCCTTGTTTCAGCAGTTGCTGCAACAACTGCAGGTGCAATTGCGATCTTGAGCGATTTCCTAATGCGCATGATGTGGTTTGGAGGCGGACGTCGTGATCGCGATAGCAGCGCAAACCCAGTTCTACTTATCGTTTCGCTCTTTGTTTTAATACTGGCACCAATTGCGGCAACTCTCCTTAAGAGCGCAATCTCTCGCCGCCGTGAATCGCTAGCTGATGCAACCGCGGTTTCATTTACTCGTAATCCAGCGGGTCTTCGTAAGGCTCTTGAAGTACTCGCCGCAGATTCAACAGTGGTGCATCAGAAATCAAATGCGGTTGCGCATATCTGGATTGAATCACCGCTAGATGGCAAGGCGGTCTCCAAGATGTTCTCTACCCATCCACCAATTGAAGAGCGCATCGCAACGCTGCGCGCTATGGAGTCTTTGGGAAACTAGCTTCCTAGCGGGAAAAAGAGGGTAAATGCTGCGCCTTTTCCAACTTCGGATTGAACGCTTACCTCGCCAGCATGGGCACGCATAACTGCATCAACAATCGAGAGTCCGAGTCCAGTTCCTTCGCCATCGGTGCGAACACGTGAAGCATCTGCGCGATAGAAGCGCTCGAAGATTCGCGCTTGATCCGCATCCGTTAAACCAGGACCATTATCTGCAATTCGAATACGAACCCCATCGATATCTTGCGTAATCGTGACATCAATTATTGTTCCTGCAGGAGTATGAGTTCTAGCGTTTGCCAACAAATTAGCGACAACTTGGTGAATTCTATCTTTATCACCGAGAGCGTAAATTTCTTCACCTTGCTCATCAAAGTTGACGATGTGATTTTGTCCAGCAGCACGTGCTGAAGCAACGGCTTCGGAAACTATTTGTGTGAGGTTAACTGGATCTGATTTCATTTCCCGCGATTGATCAAGGCGCGCCAAGAGAAGTAGATCTTCGACAAGTGAACCCATTCGCTTGGATTCGTTTTCAATGCGGCCGATTAGCTCTTTCGTGTTCTCTTCGCCGCTAACTGCACCTTGGCGGTGAAGTTCTGCAAAGCCGCGAATAGCAGTTATCGGCGTGCGAAGTTCATGTGATGCATCTGCAACGAAGCGACGCAACTTACTTTCACTTTCTAGACGCGCAGCGAATGATTCTTCAATGCGACCCAACATCGTATTCAACGTACTTACCAATCGCCCAACTTCGGTATTTGGTTTTACATCTGGCAAGCGAGCCGTGAGATCGCCTTCAGCGATTCTTTCGGCAGTTGCTTCCACATTTGCTAAAGGCTTCAATCCAACAGTAATAACTTTGCGAGAAGCAAGTGCGATGAAGAAGATCATCACCAATCCAATAAGAATAAATAACCCTTGCAGGCGAGCCAAGATGCGATCGATATCTTCAAATGAGTGTGCGACAACTACACGCCCAAATCCAGATGGCAGAGTTTGACTGAGAACTCGGAAATCATGTTCATCGGTTTCGATAGTAAAGGGGCG
>JBEBBQ010000071.1:0-2626 GCA_041158325.1 Actinomycetota bacterium
AGCCCAGTTCAGGAAAAGCTAGTGGTCCAAAGCCCGGTGAATATCCCGGCAAGATCGTTGATATCGATGTTTCATCTGAAATGTCTGAATCATTTCTTGAATATGCATACTCAGTTATTTACTCACGCGCCCTTCCTGATGCGCGTGATGGTTTAAAGCCAGTTCACCGCCGCATCTTGCACCAGATGGCCGATATGGGACTTCGTCCAGAGCGCGGCCATGTAAAGAGCGCACGTGTTGTTGGTGAAGTAATGGGTAAGTTGCACCCACACGGTGACTCTGCAATTTATGACGCACTAGTTCGTATGGCGCAATCATTCTCAATGCAGGTTCCGCTAATTGATGGCCATGGAAACTTTGGTTCACTCGATTCTGGCCCCGCTGCCATGCGTTACACCGAAGCACGTCTTGCCAACGCTGCAATGGCTATGGTTGCTGAAGCAGATGAAGACACTGTTGATTTCGGTCCAAACTATGACGGCCAATTGCTTGAGCCGCTTGTTCTTCCTGCCGCATATCCAAACCTGCTCGTAAATGGCGGTTCAGGCATCGCAGTTGGTATGGCGACAAATATGGCGCCGCATAACTTGGGCGAAGTAATCGCTGCAACTAAGTTTTTAATTGATAACCCGAAGGCAACTCTTAACCAGCTAATGAAACACATCCCTGGTCCAGACTTTCCAACCGGCGGAGAAATCGTTGGCGCTGAAGGCGTACGCGAGGCATATGCCACCGGTAAGGGTTCATTTAAGGTGCGCGCATCTGTTGAGATCAGCAAAGTTACTTCTCGCAAGATGGGTATCACGATTAAAGAGCTTCCATTTAACATCGGTCCAGAAAAAGTTGTTGAGCGTATTGCAGATCTTGCTAAGGCGAAGAAGATTCAAGGTATTTCAGACATCATCGATCTAACTGATGGCCAGACCGGAACCAATGTAGTTATAGAGCTTAAGAACGGCTTTGAACCAGAAGCAGTGCTTGAACAGCTCTATAAGTTAACTCCGATGGAAGATGCCTTTGCTATTAACGCAGTTGCCTTGGTTAAGGGCCGCCCCCAAACTCTTGGACTTAAAGAATTGCTTCAGGTCTTCATCGATCACCGTATCGAAGTTGTGCGTCGTCGCTCTGAATATCGCAAAGCCAAGGCAGAAGGTCGCCTATCTATGGTCGATGGTCTCCTTAAAGCGATTATCGATATCGATAAGGTAATCAAGATTATTCGCGGTAGCGATGATGCAGCAGCTGCTAAAGATAAGTTGATCAAAGACTTCAAGTTAAATGATGAGCAAGCAACTTATATCCTTGATATGCCACTTCGTCGTTTGACCAAGATGAGCAAACTCGAACTTGAGACTGAACAGAAAGAACTCAAAACAACTATCGCAGCCCTTGCCGCTCTTCTAAAATCTGAAGAAAATATCAAGGCGCAGGTTGCAACAGAGCTAACTGCAGTCGGAAAAGCATTCGCCACCCCTCGTCGCACACGAATTGGCGCTGCTTAATTTCGTTTAACTTCTGCCCTGTGGGAGACTTCGTCAAATGATCTCTACAAGTGCTCTTGAACTACGCGCAGGCGCGCGACTTCTGGTCTCAGGAGTTAATGTTCGCATCAATCACGGAGATCGCATCGGATTCGTTGGCCGCAATGGCGCCGGAAAATCAACGCTCGCCAAAGTATTAGCTGGTGAAACACTTCCTGCAGGGGGCGCAGTACAACGCACCGGCAAGATCGGATATCTGCCACAGGATCCCCGCACTGGAGAAGATCAAGGCACCGTTATCGAAAGAATTTTATCGGCGCGTGATTTAGATCAGATCGCAGCACGAATGACCCAAGTTGAAGAAGAGATGGCCACAACTGAAGGCGCCGCTCTAGAAAAAGCGATGGAACGTTATTCACGCGTTGATGCCGAGTTCCAAGCAGCCGGTGGCTATGCCGCAACTTCTGAAGCAGAAGCGATTGCAACTTCACTTGGCGTATCCGAAGCAGTATTTGGCAATCAACTAGACACACTTTCTGGTGGTCAGCGCCGACGTATCGAACTTGCCCGCATCTTGTTCTCGGGCGCTGAAACTTTGCTCCTTGATGAGCCCACAAACCACTTAGATGCCGACTCAATCATCTGGCTACGTAACTACCTAAGCACTTACTCAGGTGGCTTAGTCATCATCTCTCACGATGTGAACTTGATCGAACAAGTTGTAAATAAGGTCTTCTATATCGATGGTAACCGTAACGTGATCGATGTTTACAACCTCGGCTGGAAGCAATACCTATTGCAGCGCGAACAAGATGAACATCGCCGCAAGAAAGAACGCGCCAACGCCGAAAAGAAGGCCGAGATTTTGCAGAAGCAGGGCGAGAAGATGCGCGCCAAAGCTTCTAAGGCAACTGCAGCTCAAGGCATGTTGCGCCGTGCTGAAAAACTTAGATCTTCCCTTGAAGATGTCCGCGTAAAAGATAAGGTCGCAAAGCTACGCTTCCCAACGCCATCTCCTTGCGGAAAGACTCCCCTATCTGGCGAAGAACTTTCCAAGAACTACGGTTCTCTTGAAATCTTTACCGACGTATCTTGCGTTATCGATAAAGGATCTCGCGTTGTTATCTTGGGACTTAACGGCGCCG
>JBEBBQ010000072.1:0-16180 GCA_041158325.1 Actinomycetota bacterium
CAGTTAAGGCAGATATCGTCATCGAATCTACCGGCCACTTCACAAAGGCTGCCGATGCTAAGAAGCACATCACGGCAGGCGCAAAGAAGGTAATCATCTCTGCACCAGCAACTGATGAAGACATCACCATCGTTATGGGCGTAAACCACGACAAGTACGACCCAGCAAACCACAACGTAATTTCAAATGCTTCATGTACAACTAACTGCCTTGCACCAATGGCCAAGGTTTTGCAGGATAACTGGGGCATCGTTAAGGGCTTGATGACAACAATTCACGCCTACACAAACGACCAGGTAATTCTTGACTTCCCACATAAGGATCTTCGCCGCTCACGTGCCGCTGCTACAAATATGATCCCAACATCAACAGGTGCCGCTAAAGCGATCTCATTGGTTATGCCAGAGCTCAAGGGCAAGCTTGATGGCTATGCAATGCGCGTTCCAGTCCCAACAGGTTCTGCAACAGATCTAACTGTTGAACTTGCCAAGGAAGCAACCGCTGAAGAGATCAACGCTGCAATGAAGGCAGCTGCGAATGGCGCGCTCAAGGGTTACCTCACCTACACATCAGATCCAATCGTCTCGTCCGATATCGTCACCGATCCTTCATCTTGTATCTTCGATTCTGGTCTAACCAAGGTAATCGGAAACCAAGTTAAGGTCGTTGGTTGGTATGACAACGAATGGGGTTACTCAAACCGCCTCGTTGATCTTGTCGGCCTCGTCGGCAAATCTCTCTAGTTATTGCCGTTAATTAATGTCGCTTCAAAACTTTGATGTAGCCGGCAAGCGAGTATTCCTTCGCTGCGATCTAAATGTTCCGTTGAAAAACGGTGAGATTACAGATGATGGACGCATCCGCGCCTCGCTGCCGACTATCAGAACTCTTCTCGCAAACGGTGCCAGCGTGGTCATCGCAGCACACCTGGGTCGACCAAAAGGTGAGGCTAAGCCAGAACTTTCACTAGCACCGGTTGCAAAGCGTTTATCTGAACTTCTTGGAGCACCAGTGCAATTCGCTGGCGCAGTTATCGGTGGCGATGTATCCGCTAAAGCAAAAGCTCTCAAAACGGGCGAGATCTTGTTGCTAGAAAATATCCGCTTCGCCTCTGCGGAAACATCGAAAGACGAAGCAGAACGCCAAGTTCTTGCCAAGGAGTTGGCAGCACTTGCCGATTCATATGTTGGAGATGGCTTTGGCGCGGTGCACCGCAAACATGCATCAGTCTTTGACCTTCCTAAATTACTTCCACATACCGCCGGAACACTTGTTGCCGCAGAAGTGGAAGTTCTAAAGAAGCTAACCCAAAACCCAGAACGCCCATACGGTGTTGTTCTTGGGGGAGCGAAGGTTTCTGACAAGATCGGTGTTATCTCCAACTTGCTTGGCAAGGTAGATGTGATGGCAATTGGCGGCGGAATGGTTTTCACATTCTTAGCGGCACAAGGAAAAGAGATTGGCACATCTCTAGTTGAGACCGATCTAATTGAAACGGTTAAGGGTTTGATTAAGCAGGCGGCAGATTCTGGTGTGAAGTTAGTGCTTCCAACAGATATTTTGGTAGCTCCAGCATTCGCATCCGATGCGCCAGCAACACTGGTTAGCGCCGATGCAATTCCTGCCGATCAGATGGGACTCGATATCGGTCCAGATTCGGCGGCAGCTTTTGCGGCAGCGATCCGTTCTTGTAAGACTGTTTTCTGGAACGGGCCGATGGGCGTTTTTGAATTCCCAGCATTTGCCAACGGAACTAAAGTTGTCGCACAAGCGCTAACTGAAGTCTCTGGAATCTCCGTGGTTGGTGGCGGCGATTCTGCCGCTGCAGTTCGTGCTCTGGGCTTTGCAGATTCTGCATTTGGTTACATTTCAACCGGTGGTGGCGCATCGCTTGAATACCTAGAAGGTAAAGAGCTTCCGGGCTTAACTGCTCTAGGTCTCTAAGTTTTGGTCATTAATTTTCAACACAATCTAAGTTAGAAGGAGTCGATAATGCGTAAGCCACTTATGGCAGGTAACTGGAAGATGAACCTCAATCACCTTGAGGCGATTGCAGTTGCACAGAAGCTTGTCTACTCACTCTCAGATAAAGATTACGATGCCGTTGACGTTGCGATCATTCCGCCATTTACCGATATTCGTTCGATCCAAACTATGGTTGATGGAGATCGTCTGCGCTTGTTGTACGGTGCGCAAGATCTTTCACCTGAAGCCAGCGGAGCATTTACTGGAGATATCTCAGGATCGATGCTCGCCAAGCTCGGTTGCACATTTGTTGTAATCGGCCACTCCGAGCGTCGCGCAATCCACAACGAGGACGACGCGCTGATCAACCGCAAGATCAAGGCTGCCTTAGCAAACGAGCTAACTCCCATCTTCTGCGTAGGTGAAGAACTTTCAATCCGCGAATCTGGCGCACATGTATCTCACGTAATTCGCCAAGTCCGCGCAGGTCTTGAAGGATTCACTAAGCCGGAACTTAAGAAAATTGTCATTGCCTACGAACCAGTTTGGGCGATCGGTACCGGCAAGACTGCAACTCCTGAAGATGCTCAAGAAGTATGTGCTTCAATCCGTGAAGAGATCCAAAGCATCGGCTCACCTGATATCGCCGCAAATATGCGTATCCTCTACGGTGGATCTGTTAAATCATCTAACGTTGTCGAAATCATGAAGCAGACCGATGTTGATGGCGCCCTGATCGGGGGAGCGAGCCTAGATCCTGAGGAATTGGCCAAGATCGCCAAGTTCTACGCGGTCGAAGGCGCCTAATCTCGCACCTCGATCTAGTATCCTTACGCTCTATCTCCATCCACAACTTGAGGAGTTTTACACCGTGGCTCTAGCTCTATCTATCTTGCTTGTTATTACAAGCATCTTGATGATCCTGCTCGTTCTCCTTCACAAAGGAAAAGGCTCTGGCCTCTCCGATCTATTCGGTGGCGGCATCTCATCAAACTACGGCGGTTCATCTGTTGTAGAACGTAACCTCGATCGCATCACAATCGTTGTTGGCGGAATCTGGTTCGGCGGCGTTGTCGCACTCAGTCTTGTTCTGAAGGGTTAATCCATGGCAAGTGCAATTCGCGGAAGTCGTGTCGGCGCTGGCCCAATGGGCGAGGCCGAACGCGGAGATCAGATCGAGCGCGCCACTGTTTCATACTGGTGCGCCAATGGCCATGAAGTTCGTCCCTCTTTTGCAGTTGAAGAGACTGTAGTAATTCCTGCCGAATGGGATTGCCCTAAGTGCGGTCTTCCGGCAGGTCGCGATCGCAACAATCCGCCAAAGGCAGTTGTAAATATTCCTTACAAGACTCACTTAGCTTATGTGAAAGAGCGTCGCACAGATGTTGAAGGGGCAAAGATTCTTGAAGAAGCGCTCCGTAAACTCCGTGGAGATGATGACTAGTCGATAGAGATAAAAGTTTTAGAGAGCTTTAGCGGCTCTCAAGATCTGGTCAATACCCGCGCTACGTTCTGTGCAATGCAGACGAAGCAGCGGGTATTTTCTTTTTGCAAGGGCGCGGTTATCACCGAGCGCCTGCGCCATTAACAAAGTACGAAAATCAAAGGCCCGCCCCGGAACTTCATAGTTAATCGAGGTCTCGCCAGTTACCTGTAGGAAAGATCCGTTTTGTTGCCCGCCCTTATGGAATTGACCAGTGGAGTGCAAGAAGCGTGGACCCCAACCAAAGCTAACGGGACGTCCAGATTTCTCCGAAAGAATTGCACGAAGTTCAGAAAGTTTGCTATCACCGATACGATCCAAATAAGCGGTTATTGCTATGTAACCGTCAGCGTCAGTATTTGCGATGAGATTTTTTAGTGCGGCAACCAAGGTATTTCCGTCGCCAAAGATTTCAACGCTATCTTCGCTGTTGGCGGTAGTAATCACGGGAAGTGAATTGTTCCATTCTGCAAGAACCGCGGAAGTAGCCTCTTTCGCTTCAGTTACATTGGGTTGATTGAATGGGTCGATCTCGAGCGCAGCACCCAGTAGGGCAGTTACCCATTCCCAGAATAAGAAATGCTCGCCAAGTTCTGCTTCAACGGTTAACTCTGCACCAGGTGCAAAAGAGACAGAGAAGGCGCCACCCATGGCAGCCTCTCTAAAACCTTCGGTGGCAATCGGCAGTCGGCCTTGTTCCTCTTTGCCCGTAGATTCAGCGATTAACTGTTCGATCCAATCAGATAGTCCAGGAAAATTAGAACCGCTATCTGTGAAACCTAAAAATTGCTCTGCTTGAGTTAAGAGCAAATAAGCAACATCGATAACCACTTCTGGGTTGGTCTTCATTAGTTCGCGGCAATCACTTGCTTGATCAAGCAATACCGATGCATCAACGCCCATCAGCGCGGCAGGAGTTAATCCAAAGGCGGTGAGCGCGCTAAAGCGACCACCAACATGTGGATCGGCGTTGATAACTGTAAATCCAGATTTACGTACATCTTGATCTAGCGGTGAACTAGGGTCAGTTACAAAGACCATATGTTCAGTGGGGTTCAGCCCGGCATCGCTTAAATACTTTTCGAAGAAAGCGCGCTGTGACGATGTTTCAATTGTCGATCCTGACTTAGAGGCAACGAGGACCAGCAATTTGCTGGCATCGCCTTGAAGTGCGCGATGAAGATAATCGGGATCGGTCGAATCTAGGATAAAAACGCGCTTCTCATAAGTCTGTGCGATGACTTCGGGGGCAAGGGAAGAACCGCCCATGCCGCAGAGAACTAGATCTGTTTTATCGCGAAATTTTGCGGCTAGTGCGTCTAGAGCTGGCAGTAGATCACGTGAGCTTTGATCAAGATCCACCCAATTCAATCGGATCGCAGCTTCGGCACTTGCTGCCGCACCCCACGTGGATGCATCTTTAGCGGCAATACGGGGATGCGCTTTTACAAGTGTTTGGTACTTTGCATCACTGCGATCTACTTTGCTTAGAGATGGTCCGCTTAATTTAATCATCGCTATTTACTTCAACGCGTTCTGGATTTTTGAAGCAATCGCATCAGGACTAAAGCCGAACTCTGCAAACAACTTGCCAGCAGATGCTGAGGCGCCAAAGTGTTCTAGTGAGATAGCGATACCTGAATCTCCTATGTAATCGCGCCAACCTTGGGCGATTCCGGCTTCGATACTTACCCGCAACTTTGCACTCTTTGGAATAACTTGTCCTTGGTAGGTGGCATCGGTCTCTTTAAACCATTCCAAACAAGGAGCACTTACTACGCGTGTTGAAATTCCGGCACCTTCAAGAATCTCTTGTGTTGCAAGAGCGACGCCAACTTCTGAACCAGTTGCGATTAGAACAACGTCTGCAGAACTTGAGGCCTCCTTCAAAATGTATGCGCCCTTTGCAACAAGTTTGACATCGCCATGGGATGCGCGATCAACGACAGGCAAGTTTTGACGAGAAAGCAGAAGCCCTGCTGGCTTGCGACGTTGCAAAATCACCTTCCAAGCCTCACGAACTTCGTTGGCATCTCCTGGCCGTACCACATCAAAGTTTGGGATCGCACGCAGCGCGGCTAAATGTTCGACTGGTTGATGCGTTGGGCCATCTTCGCCCAAGCCAATTGAGTCATGGCTCCAGATAAAGATAGATGCGATATCCATAATCGCGGCCAAGCGAACTGCTGGTCTCATGTAATCGCTAAAGACTGCAAAGGTGCCACCGAAGCAGCGCGACAAACCGTGAAGTGCGACGCCGTTAAGAATTGATCCCATCGCATGTTCGCGAATACCAAAGTGGATCATGCGACCATATGGATTGGCATTTGCCATAGAACTTGAAGCCGGAAGAAAAGATCCAGCGCTGCTGATAACTGTGTTATTACTGCCAGCTAGATCAGCAGAACCGCCCCAGAATTCTGGAAGCACCTTTGCGATCGCTGCGATTACATCTCCAGATGCTTTACGAGTTGCTACATCTTTACCAGCGGCGAAAACAGGAAGCTCTTTATCCCAACCGGCAGGAAGTTCTTTAGATACCAAGCGCTCAAGTAGTGCAGCGCGGTCAGGGTTGTTGGATTTCCAAGTTGAAAAGTTCTTATCCCAATCAGCGCGTACCGCAGCGCCACGTTCCTTAACTTTACGAACATGTGCGATGACATCAGATGGAGCGGCAAAACTTTCCTCAGGATTTAAACCCAGTAGAACTTTGGTTGCAGCAATTTCTTCGCCACCTAACGCCGAACCATGTGACTCGGCGGTATTTCTGGCATTTGGTGCGGGCCAAGCAATAACCGATTGCATGCGGATTAAAGTCGGCTTGAGGGTCTCATTCTCTGCAGCAACCATCGCGGCATCAAGTGATACAAGGTCAACATCTCCATCAGATTTGGTGGATACTTCAATAACGTTCCAACCATAAGCGCGGTAGCGTGCAGAGACATCTTCAGTGAAGGCAACATGGGTATCGCCTTCAATCGAGATGCGATTGTCGTCGTAGATCATCTTTAGATTGCCGAGTTCTTGTGTGCCAGCAAGTGAAGATGCTTCGCCACTGACACCTTCTTGTAAATCGCCATCTGAACAGATAACCCAAATATTGTGATCGAAGATTGACTTTCCGGTTGGCGCATCTGGATCAAGCAGGCCACGTTCATAACGAGCAGCCATCGCCATTCCGACGGCAGTTGCAACACCAGCACCAAGTGGACCAGTTGTCATTTCAACGCCTGCGGTGTGGCCGTATTCAGGGTGGCCAGGAGTGAGTGAGTTCCAAGTTCTAAATGATTTCAGATCATCTAACTCAATACCGTACCCACTGAAATAAAGTTGAATATATAGAGTTAGCGAAGAATGGCCGCAGGAGAGAACGAAACGATCGCGCCCTAACCAGTTTGGATCAGCAGGATCGTGAGTTAAATGGTTCTGGAATAAGTTATAGGCAACAGGGGCAAGGGACATCGCGGTGCCCGGATGGCCGTGGCCAGCCTTCTGAACTGAATCCATCGCTAGTGCGCGGGCAATGACCACGGCGCGATCGTCTAACTCAGTCCAGTTCTTCATAGCCATCCCTTTTCTGTATTTATCAATAACACTTCAATAATTAAAACTAGTTAACGATCAGCGATCTAGTTACGGAAATTCGGATTCGCCACGCTGTGATCCAAACCAAGGTTGCACCCAGTAAATGTGCAGCCACAAGTATTTCAGGGATTCCAGTGAAGTATTGGATATATCCAATCGCGCCTTGAGCCAGAGCAATTACGAGAAATACTTGTACTCGTCGCAGCAATTGTGGATCGTTGCGGACCAAGATGTAGTAGGCGGCGGTTAAGCCGAGTAGCGCGATAACGGAATCCGCGTGTAACCAGGAGACGGTGCGAATATCAAAACCAAATCGCTGTGCCTTCTCATCTCCAGCGTGTGGGCCCGATCCGGTCACGATAGTGCCGAGAATAATCACCACGAAAGTTAAGCCGATATGCAAGAGAGAAACGCGCTTGGTTAACTTATCTAGATCTGTACGATGGCGAGCTGAGTACTCTCTTCGCGAGTAAAGCGACGCAGCGCCGGCGATAAGAATGATCGAAAGTAATAGGTGACCAGCAACGGGTAGGGGATGTAGATCAGTTAGAACTGTTATTCCACCGAGAATGCCTTGGCCCAGAATTCCAAGAACTTGTCCTAACGCCAAGGAACGCAGATCGCGTCGTTGCCTATAGAGAACGTTGACAAGAACTGCTAAAGCGATAGCAACCAGCGCAAAAGTTAATAATCTATTCCCGAACTCAATCCAGGCATGTAACTGGCCTTCTGCTTGATGAGGTACAGGTGTATAAGAACCAGGTGTGCACTCTGGCCATGTGGGACAACCGAGTCCGGATCCCGTGATTCGAACAGCTCCACCAGTTAAGACCAACCCAGCCTGCAAAGTAAGGAGTGCGCCATATAGGAATCTGCGCAACTTCATAGCCTTAGCCTAAGACCGCGCGGGGAAAGAGGCCGCCTAAGTCACGCCGTATAAGTGGCAAGAAGGCATGAATTAAGACACAATAGTGTTGTGAAAATCAAGGAGCGTCCAGATCTGGTGGCAGGCGATGACCTGCGCACTCGCGATGCTGTGGCACGTTCAATCCTTGAAAATGGTCCTTCTACAGCAGTCTCCTTGGGCGAGCGCCTCGGTCTGACACCAGCCGGAATCCGCCGCCACTTAGACCTGCTCGTCGCAGATGGAATTCTTGAAGCGCGCGATCCGCGCATCGCTCCATCTCGTGGTCGCGGCCGCCCTTCCAAAGTTTTTGTCATGACCGATAACGGGCGCGAGAAATTTGAACATTCTTATGACGATCTCGCAGTTGCTGCACTTAAATTTATGTCAGCGCAATCGGGGGAGCACCTTGTAAATGCATTTGCCCAATCTCGCGCCGATGACATGGTCCGCAAAGCCGCTGGAACTATGGCAAAGAGCGGAGATAAAGTTCAAGCGCTCGCCGAGTTCTTAACAGAACAAGGTTATGCCGCAAGCGTTGGTCCACGTGGGACTGGTGAAGAACTTTGTCAGCACCATTGCCCGATTGCACACGTCGCCGCAGAATTTCCTCAATTATGTGAAGCCGAGACAGAGGCGCTTTCAAATCTGCTTGGTACTCACGTACAACGCTTAGCCACCATCGCACACGGTGATGGTGTTTGTACTACCTACATTCCGCAAGTAAATGTAAAAACGACAGCCGGAAAGGCGCAAAAATGACAACAGCACATCCAGAGCTCGAAGGTCTTGGAAACTACGAATACGGTTGGTCAGATGGAAACGATGCTGGCGCAAACTCGAAGCGTGGCATTAACGAAGATGTTGTTCGCGATATCTCTTCCAAGAAGGACGAACCACAGTGGATGTTAGATCTGCGCCTTAAGGGCTTGTCACTCTTTGAGAAGAAGCCGATGCCATCATGGGGATCAGACCTTTCCGGAATCTTCTTCGACACCATCAAATACTTCGTTCGCTCAACTGAGAAGCAGGCTGCAACTTGGGATGACCTACCTGAAGAAATTAAGAACACTTACGATCGTTTAGGTATCCCAGAAGCGGAAAAGCAGCGTTTAGTCTCTGGCGTTGCAGCACAGTACGAATCAGAAGTTGTTTATCACTCAATCCGCGAAGATCTAGAAGCGCAAGGCGTGATCTTCCTTGATACTGATAGCGGTCTAAAGCAGCACCCAGAGCTCTTCAAAGAGTATTTCGGTTCGGTTATTCCAGTCGGAGACAACAAGTTTGCAGCGCTAAACACATCTGTTTGGTCAGGTGGTTCATTCATCTACGTACCTAAGGGTGTTCACGTTGATATTCCATTACAGGCGTATTTCCGCATCAACACCGAAAACATGGGGCAGTTCGAACGCACCTTGATTATTGCTGATGAAGATTCATACATTCACTATGTTGAAGGTTGCACAGCACCTATCTACAAGTCAGATTCATTGCACTCTGCTGTTGTAGAAATCATCGTAAAGAAGGGTGCTCGTGTTCGTTACACCACGATTCAAAACTGGTCTAACAACGTTTACAACCTCGTAACCAAACGTGCTACCTGTGCGGAAGGTGCAACTATGGAATGGGTTGATGGAAATATCGGTTCTAAGGTAACCATGAAGTACCCAGCAGTTATGTTGATGGGTCCACATGCCAAGGGTGAAACGCTTTCACTTGCATTCGCTGGCGCCGGACAACACCAAGATTCTGGTGCGAAGATGGTTCACGCAGCTCCTTACACATCTTCATCAGTTATCTCTAAATCTGTAGCACGAGGTGGCGGACGCACTTCTTATCGCGGTCTTGTACAGGTTCAAGAGGGTGCACACCATTCAAAGAGCACCGTTAAGTGTGATGCTCTTCTGGTTGACACAATCTCTCGCTCTGACACATACCCATATGTAGATATCCGCGAAGACGATGTTTCGATGGGCCACGAAGCAACTGTTTCAAAGATCAGTGATGATCAACTCTTCTACCTAATGTCACGAGGCTTAACTGAAGATGAAGCAATGGCGATGATCGTTCGTGGATTTATCGAGCCAATCGCCCGTGAACTTCCAATGGAATATGCGCTCGAACTAAACCGCCTCATCGAACTTCAGATGGAAGGTGCTGTCGGTTAATGTCAACGCTAACCACTAACTACTTAACGCCGACCGGGCGCGAAGAAGCCTGGCGCTTTACTCCGCTAAAGCGATTAGGTGGACTTCATGACGGCACTGCAGTAATTGCAGATCGCAAATCACTTTCACTAAAAGGTGCGGCAGATGGCGTCAGCTTCGAAAGAATCTCCCGTGAACTAGCAGCGCCTTTATCTGAAAGCGATGATGCCGTTGTCGGCCGTATCCGCGAAAACGCAGCAGATGTTGCCGTTCTAACCATTAAGGCAAACACCGAAGTTGCTGCCCCAATCTTCTTGAATCGCAGCTCTGGCGGAACAGATTCAGCGGAACTTTCAAGAGTTCAGATCCGAGTCGAAAACCACGCTAAGGCAACAGTGATCATCGAGAACACTGGCGATACTCATCTGGCAGAAGATCTAGAAATCTCAGTCGCACCTGGTGCCAACCTGACTCTAGTTTCACTTCAAGAGTGGGATGGTAAAACCATTCACTCAGGACGCCACCATGCAATTGTCGATCGCGATGCAACATTTAAATCAATCGTTGTAACCGTTGGCGGTTCACTTGTTCGCTTACTTCCAACAGTTGACTTCATAGCACCTGGCGCATCTTGCGAGCTATTAGGTGTTTACTTTGCAACTTCTGGTCAATTCTTCGAACACCGTATGTTCGTTGATCACAAAGTTCCTAATGCAAAATCTCGCGTTAACTACAAGGGCGCACTTGCGGGGGATGGAGCGCACACCGTCTGGATCGGCGATGTCTTTATCCGCGCCGCAGCCGAGGGCACCGATACTTATGAGCTAAACCGAAATCTCTTGCTCTCTGATGGAGCGCGTGCAGATTCAGTGCCTAACTTGGAGATTGAAACTGGCGAGATTGTTGGAGCAGGACATGCCAGCACAACCGGTCGCTTTGATGACGAACAACTCTTCTACTTGATGTCGCGCGGAATTAACGCAGCTGATGCACGTCGCTTAGTTGTTCGCGGTTTCTTCAATGAGATCGTCTCTGAAATTGGTGTTGAAGAGATTCAAGAGCGCCTTATGGATCGTATCGATGGGGAACTTGCAAAGGCAGGTTCATAAATGAGCGACCTTAAATTTAGCGAGTTAGCGCCAGGCAAAGCCATCAAGATCGAGAAAGATGGGCGCGCAATCTGCGTTGCACGCGTTGGCGATGAAGTTTTTGCCGTAGACGACACTTGCTCGCATTCAGATGCTTCACTCTCTGAGGGTGACGTAACAGATTTCAAGATCGAATGCTGGCTTCATGGCGCAGAGTTCGATCTTCGTACCGGCGAAGCGTTGACTCCGCCAGCAGTTGCACCACTAAAAACTTATTCAGTAAGCGTTGACGGAGACTCCGTCACGGTAGATGCGTAGCGAGGAAAGTTGATGAGCACTCTAGAAATCCGCGGACTTAAAGTCTCTGTTGAAACCGAAAGCGGTTCAGTAGAAATTCTCAAAGGCGTAGACCTCACTATCAAATCCGGTGAAACCCACGCGATCATGGGACCTAATGGTTCTGGTAAATCAACTCTCGCCTATTCAATTGCGGGACACCCTAAGTACACAATCACCAGTGGCACAGTCACGCTAGATGGTGCAGATGTTCTTGAGATGACCGTCGATGAGCGCGCTAAGGCAGGTCTTTTCTTGGCTATGCAATATCCAGTAGAAGTTCCTGGCGTATCTGTCTCTAACTTCCTTCGTACTGCAGCAACAGCGCTGCGCGGTGAAGCACCTAAGTTACGTACTTGGGTCGGCGAAGTAAAAGATGCGATGGAAGCCTTGAGCATGGATCCATCTTTTGCACAGCGCAATGTCAACGAAGGTTTCTCCGGTGGGGAAAAGAAGCGCCACGAAATCATGCAGCTTGAACTACTCAAGCCAAAGATGGCGATTCTTGATGAGACAGACTCAGGTCTAGATGTTGATGCGCTGCGCATTGTTTCTGAAGGTGTAAATCGCGCGAAGGCTGCCAATGATCTTGGGGTTCTCTTGATCACGCACTACACCCGAATTCTTCGCTACATCAAACCTGATTTCGTGCACGTATTCGCCAACGGCAAGATCGTCGAACAAGGCGGACCAGAGCTTGCAGATAAGCTCGAAGCAAATGGATATGCGGAGTATGTAACTGCGTAGTTGCGCAATTACAAATATAAATGCCATTTGATGCAGTCGCTATCCGTGCGGATTTTCCGATCTTTGATCGCAAGATCCGTGACGGAAAGCGCCTGGTCTATCTAGATAGCGGTGCGACAAGCCAGAAGCCGAACGTAGTTATCGATGCGGAAAGCAATTTCTACCGCCTACATAATGCGGCGGCACATCGCGGTGCTCATCAATTGGCAGAGGAAGCTACTGAAGCCATCGAATCAGCCCGCCGGATCGTTGCTGACTTCCTTGGTGGAAAAGAAGATGAGATCGTCTTCACCAAGAGCTCCACTGAGGCCCTCAATCTCTTGGCCTATTCAATTGGTTCAGCACCTGTAGGAAATAAGTTTCACTTAAACGCTGGTGATGAAATCGTGCTTTCTGAGATGGAGCACCACGCGAACTTAATTCCTTGGCAACAGTTAGCAGCACGTACCGGTGCCATCCTTAAGTGGTTTGAAGTTACCCCTGAAGGTCGCCTGGATCTCTCGAATATTGATGCCGTCATTACGTCAAAGACCAAGATCGTTTCGCTCACTCACCAATCAAATGTTCTTGGAACAATTAATCCCTTGGATCAATTGGTTAAGCGCACCCACGAAGTTGGTGCCGTTTTCATCCTTGATGCATGTCAATCAGTCCCACACATGCCAGTCAACGTGGCAGATCTTGATATCGATTTCTTGGCTTTCTCCGGACATAAAGCTGTTGGGCCAACTGGAGTTGGAGTTCTTTGGGGAAGAGCAACTTTGCTTGATGAGCTTCCGCCATTCTTATTTGGTGGCTCGATGATCGAATCAGTGACGATGACCGAAGCAACTTGGGCGCCAGCGCCTCGTAAATTTGAACCAGGTGTTCCTAATATGGCGCAGATCGTTGGCTTGGGCCAAGCGCTTACCTACCTCTCAAAAATCGGCATGTCTGTTATCCACCAACGTGAAATTGAGTTAACAAAATATGCACTTGGTAAATTGGGTGAGGTTGATTCACTTCGCATAATCGGACCACTTGATACTCAGTTGCGTGGGGGAGCAGTCTCATTCACCCTCGGAGAAATCCACCCCCATGACTTAGGGCAGTTTTTAGATGATGCCGGAATCGCGGTTCGCACTGGGCATCACTGTGCTTGGCCATTAACGCGCAAAATGGGCGTTCCAGCAACAACGCGAGCAAGCTTCTATCTGTACAACACCACCGAAGATATCGATCAACTTTGTCAATCCATCCTTGCTGCGCAGAAATATTTCGGCTGATGCAACTCGACAATCTTTATCAAGAAGTGATCCTTGATCATTACAAGAACCCACAGAATAAGAAGCTTTCGCCCAACTATGACGCACAGGTTCATCATGTGAATCCTTCATGTGGCGATGAGATAGATCTAAATATCACCATCAAGGACGGAACCGTTGCGGCAATTACTTGGGATGGAGTCGGCTGCTCAATCTCGCAAGCCAGTGTTTCGATCCTCACAGATCTGCTGATCGGCAAGTCGGTTTCTGATGCTTATCAAATTTTTGACGAATTCGTGGCCCTCATGCAGAGCAAGGGCACAATTACCGGGGATGAAAATCTACTCGAAGATGCTGTGGCCTTAGCCGGAGTTTCTAAGTATCCCGCTCGGATTAAATGTGCTTTATTAGGTTGGATGGCATTTAAGGATGCCAGCGTTCAAGCCCAATCTAAGGGCTAGTAAGATCTATCCAGAGCAATCTACATAACGGAGAAAAAAATGGCTGCAACAGTTGATGATGTAACAGAGGCGATGAAGGATGTCGTCGATCCCGAACTCGGAATCAATGTTGTAGATCTTGGCCTTATCTACGATGTAATGGTCGACGATAACAATATCGCCGTATTGAATATGACACTGACCTCGGCTGCTTGCCCACTGCAGGATGTAATTGAGGATCAAACTCGTCAGGCGCTGGCGCCACATACTTCAGATGTAAAGATCAACTGGGTTTGGATGCCACCTTGGGGTCCAGACAAGATCACTGACGACGGGCGCGAACAATTACGTGCACTCGGTTTTACCGTCTAACCTAAATTAGCGTTAGCGGTCTAGTAATTTATTTGATCGGAACCTTTTAATGTCAATGCATGCTGGCTGGATGGCGCTTCGTACCTTAAGTTCTGATCAATCTGTAAAGAATGCCAAGTTAAAGCCTGGCACGCTAAAGCGGATATTTGCCTACGCAATTCCCTATAAATCAGTCTTTGCACTCTTCTTAGTTTGTTTGATCGTCGATGCAGTTCTGACTATCGCCACGCCGCTCTTACTTAAAGAGTTAATCGATAACGGCGTAATTCCTAAAGATCGTTCCGTCGTGACAACCATGGCCATCGCAGTTGCTCTGCTTGCTATTGCAAGCGCTCTGGTCAATATCGTCGTTCGCTGGATCTCGGCCAAGATCGGCGAAGGTCTTATCTATGACTTGCGCTCACAAGTTTTCCGCCATGTGCAAGAACAGTCGATCGCTTTCTTCACGCGCACTCAAACGGGCGCCCTAATAAGTCGAATTAACTCTGACGTTATCGGAGCCCAACGCGCATTTACATCCACCTTCTCCGGAATCATCAGCAATGTTCTGACCTTGGTATTAGTGGTTGGAACTATGTTGGCAATCAGCTGGCAGATCACCGTTGCCTCACTGCTCCTGCTGCCGATCTTCCTTGCGCCCACCAAATGGATCGGCGCTCGTCTGCAGGGTTACACCCGCGATTCATTTGAAGTAAATGCGCAAATGTCTTCGACAATGACCGAACGCTTCAATGTCTCTGGCGCTCTCTTGGTAAAGCTTTACGGTGATCTCAATCAAGAGTCCAAGGAGTTCAAGACTAAGGCTCGCAAAGTTGCCGATATCGGAATATCTATGGCGATGCTCAACACCTTCTTCTTCATTGCATTGATTAGCATCGCAGCGCTTGCTACGGCGATCGCTTACGGCATCGGCGGGCATCTTGCGATCGATGGAGATATCACAGTCGGAAGTTTGATTGCGATAACTACTTTGCTGGCTCGCTTATATGGACCGCTCGTTGCTCTTGCCACAGTGCGTGTTGATGTTATGGGGGCGCTCGTCTCTTTCGAACGCGTCTTTGAAGTTTTAGATCTCGAGCCGATGGTTAAAGAGATCGCTGCACCGAAAAAACTAGAAAGCAAGACCCCCGCAATTTCATTCAGAGATGTTCGTTTTACCTATCCAAAAGCTCAAGAGATTTCACTGGCCTCCCTAGAAGCAGCATCGCTACCTGAAGTTAAAGACTCGGAAGAGATTCTTAAGGGCATCTCTTTCGAAGTGAAACCAGGAACAGTCACGGCGCTAGTTGGGCCTTCGGGTGCGGGTAAGACAACGATTAGCGCGTTACTACCAAGACTCTACGATGTTACAGGTGGTGCGATTTCGATCGATGGCGAAGATATTCGTAACTTCACCCTTGATTCACTCCGTGGCTCGATCGGTGTAGTTATGCAAGATTCCCACCTCTTCCATGACACGATCACCGAGAATTTACGTTACGCAAAGAGCGATGCCACAATCGATGAAATGAAAGCGGCGTGTGAAGCAGCACAGATCTGGGATTTGGTTTCGTCACTTCCGAACGGTTTAGAAACTATGGTTGGAGAGCGCGGCCACCGTTTATCGGGCGGTGAAAAACAACGCCTGGCGATTGCTCGCTTGTTGTTGAAATCTCCAAGCATCGTAATCCTTGATGAGGCCACCGCTCATCTTGATTCGGAGAATGAAGAGCTAGTTCAGAAAGCTTTGGCGCAAGCTCTACGTGGACGAACAAGCATTGTGATCGCACATCGGTTGAGTACGGTGATGGGCGCAGACCAGATAATTGTTCTGGAAAATGGATCAATCGCAGAGCGTGGCAAGCATGAAGAGCTAGTTCTAACTGGTGG
>JBEBBQ010000073.1:0-10223 GCA_041158325.1 Actinomycetota bacterium
TGTATTTCATTGATTCTTTGACTTATTTCGTCTTTATCTTCTTTATCTGGGGGCTAAATACACCTCACGCAGGTAAGTATGTAGCGAAAGAGCATGAGCCCGAAAAGGGGAGTTATCGAGAACTCTTTGCGATTAAAGAGTTATCAATCCTAACTATCGCAGGAATTATTCTTCTTACATTTGGATATGGACCTTTGCAATCAGGTTTGCCCATTTATGCCACGCAATATCTTGATTTAGCGCCAAATTGGCTCGGAATTATTTTTGGGGTAAATACCTTTGCAATCGTGGCTTTCCAACCTCTGGTTTTGAAGTTGATCGCTAATTATTCAAAGTACACCGCGCTAATTTCTGTCGGAATAATCTGGGCGCTTTCTTGGCTTGCTGTCGGAATCTCTCCGTACCTATCTATGTTTATGGCCGGAATCGCACTTTGTGTTAGCCAATTAATCTTCGCCTTTGGCGAGATGGTGCATGCACCGACAAGTCCGGCGCTTACACAAGAGCTTTCCCCTGAACATATTCGCGGTCGCGCCAGCGCACTAACAAGTTTGCAATGGGGAATTTCTGGAATCGCAGGTCCTGCTGTTGCCGGGCTAATGATCGGCGCGAATCTGGAACAACTCTGGGTGCTAACTATGGCTATCGGCGTACTTGCGCCACTGCCTTTATTTGCTTATTTAAAGCGCACTACCGAGAAGTCAAAAAAGTAACCCGCCCACGCATATCGCGTGAACGGGCTATCTTCTTAAGAATTTAAATTATTTAAGCGAGCTTTCCAGTTACTTCAATAAGATTTGTTACGCCATTGGAAAGCGTTACTGAGATATCTTCGCCGCTCTTTCCTGGGCAAGAAAGTCCCCAAGAGAACTTGGCAGATGCGCCAGGTGCAAGTGGCGTAGTTGGTGCGCCCTCCATCTGGTTATCGCCATCGAAGATATCTACGCACTCGCCGGTGGTTGTTGAACCCTTAACGATTAGGGTTGCTAAATCTAAATCGGCAGCCGAACCGTTTTCAACAGTTACATTAAAACGCTCGTTGATCTGATCTGGGAGCATGCCTGAAGCGAATTTTCCAGGTGTGAAACTCGCAGGTGAAGAAAGCGTGTACGAGACCTTGTCTGGAGTTACGACGGGAGCATCAAATCCGCCAGAAGCTTGTGGTGCTTCTTCAACTTCGGCAACTAGTGATTGATCGTCGACTTGAGCAGCCTCATCTGATCCACCGCATGCTGAAAGGGTTAGCGCTAGGGCGATAGCCGCGCTAGCAGTTGCAAACTTCGAAGATTTAACGATAAACATTGGAGCCTCCAAAAGAAATTTCAGATCGCAGGTGACTATTTCCTGACCATAAGTATAGAGTAGCCCGCATGTCTATCAACTCAGCAGCTAACTCAGAAGTTGACGCACCAGTTAGTGCTAGCCCTGTAATTGCTGGTCGCAGCCCACGCCAGATCGCATGGAGTCGCTTTAAGCGAAATAAAGTGGGAATGATCGCAGCAGGAATCAGTATCTTCCTGGTAAGTATGTCTTTATTTGCACCGATCGTTTGTCGCATTTTAGGAATTAGCCCGACTGAGCTAAATCTTGAAGGCTTAGATGCCAGTGGTATCCCACGAGGTGATCTAGCAGGCTTTAGCAGAGAACATCCGCTTGGGGTTATTCCGGGAACTGGTCGCGATCTACTTGCGCAACTTCTCTATGGTTCAAGAATTTCATTTATGATTGCATTTCTAGCAACTGCGACCGCGCTGACTATTGGTTTTTTTGTCGGAATCGTTGGTGGATATTTCCGTGGCCGCGTCGATGGAATCCTCGGTCGGTTTACAGATTTTCTTTTAGCATTCCCTGCTTTTTTTATGATCGTTGCACTGAGCGAACCAATGGTTGATCGCATTGAAAAATTAGGAATTGCCGAAGAGAACGGCGCTCGCATCTTGTTCCTAATTGTCTTCCTTTCATTCTTTGGCTGGCCAGGATTTTCTCGACTTATCCGTTCGCAAGTTCTCTCACTTCGCGAACGTGAATTCGTAACCGCTGCACAAGCGATGGGTGCAACCCGTCGTCGCATTATTTTGAAAGAACTTGTACCTAACCTTTGGGCGCCAGTTATTGTGGTTGTTTCACTTTCACTTCCAGGCTATTTGGCATCAGAGGCAGTCTTCTCATTCCTAGGACTAGGTGTTCAACCACCAGCATCAACCTGGGGAATCCTGCTCTCTAACGCCACACGATTCGTAACCGTTATGCCGAGCTTCTTCTTGATCACCGCGGCATCCCTAGTCATTGTGGTGCTGGCCTTTAACTTGGTTGGCGATGCGTTGCGCGATGCGCTCGACCCAAGAGCCGACAAGTAACGCCCAGATAACAATCCATCCGTAGGGCCTGAAATCACCCCTGTTATTACCGAGCGGTATTCACTTTTCGGACATTTTCTGCTTAACTCAACCCACTAGTAGTGCAGGAATTTCTCAGGTTTCTGAGAAAGCTCCAAACACTTACACCCCAATTGAAAGGATTACGGAATGAGCCCTCGTTTCGCTCTTCGTCGTGCCGTAGTCGTTGCATCTGCAAGTGCTTTGCTTCTCGGAACCGTAGTGGTTGCTGGAACAAACTCTGCATCTGCTGCGACAAAACCAAAGACAGGTGGAATTCTCACTTTTCTTGAGCACGCACCTCGACTTGATCACCTAGATCCAGCTCGTATCTACACTGGACGCGACCTCGCGTTTATGAACGCCTTCCACACACGTACTTTGGTTGCATACAATCCAGTTCCAGGTACTGCAGGAGCAAACATTGTTCCTGACCTAGCTACTAACACTGGTGTTCCAAGCAACTCTGCTAAGACATGGAAGTTCACACTTCGTCCAGGCACAAAGTTTGAAGATGGAACTCCAATCACATGTGAGCACGTCCAATACGGTTCATCTCGCGTATTCGCGACAGATGTAATCAACAACGGACCTGCATACCTACTTTCATGGCTTGATATTCCAAAAGATAAAGATGGAAACTCAATCTACACAGGGCCATACAAGAGCACTAAGGCCGGACAAGCTGCATTCAATAAGGCAGTCTCTTGCTCAGCGGACAACCGCACAATTACTTTCCAGCTGAACAAATCAGTTGCTGACTTCAACTACTTGGCTACATACGGTGTTATCTCACCAGTCCAAAAGAAGAAGGACACCGGTGATAAGTACACCCTGAACCCACAAGCGACAGGTCCATACAAGATCGTTGAAAACAGCAAGACACAACTTCGTATGATCCGTAACTCAAACTGGTCAAAAGCATCTGACCCAGTTCGTACACCATATCCAGACGAAGTAGTTATTCAGTTCGGTCTTGATGAAGAAGTAATCGACCAGATCATGTTGGAAGACACAATCCCAACAGCTATGAACTTTGGTGGACCACTTCCTTCAAATAAGAGCAAGTTCTTCGACGATCCAAAGTTCAAGAACCGTCGCATGAACAACTCAGATCCATACGCTCTCTACCTAGCATTCAACGTCAAGGCGATGCCTTGCAAGGAAATTCGCGAAGCTATGTATCACTCACGTGATGCCAAAGCGCTTCTTGACTATGCAGGCGGACCACAGTTCGCAGGTTCATATGCAACTGGCGTAATTAGCCCACTTGTAGCTCTTGACTACGCACCTACCAAGGTCGTAGGTCCAGGAAGCCCAGACTTCAAGCCAGAAGGCAACATCGCTAAGGCGAAAGAGCTAATGGAAACAGCAAAGACTAAGTGTCCTGCTGATTACAAGAAGGCAACTGAAGATGGAATAACCATCGATGTGCGTTCATCTGCAACACTTAACGACACTATTCCAATCAACGAGGCTGCATATGCACGCGCTGGAATCAAGGTTAAGTTCAACATCATCAGCGCGGGTTACTACCCAACTGTGATGGATCCAGCAAAGCAGAAGGACATGTCAACCTCCGGTTGGGGTGCTGACTGGGCAAATGCTTCAACAGTTATTCCAGAACTATTTGCATCATTCGGTGGATTTAACATCTCACAGAACACTGCAGATCCTGCTTACAAGGCCTTCGAAGATAAGGTCAACATTGCGATGAAGACAACTGATCGCAAGAAGCAAGCAGCGATGTGGAAAGAACTAGATGCATATGCAATGAAGCAATTCTGGGTATTGCCAACTCTGTTTGGTAAGGCACAGGAAGTTTGGGGCTCACAGCTCGCAAACGTCTTCTTCTGGGTACCTCAGGGTAACCCTGCATACGGAAAGATCTGGATTAACAACTAATCCAATTCTTTACCTGCAAGCGCTTTAAGTAGCGCAAATAAGCAGTAGAGACAGGTACTTCCGGCGCTGAGCAATTGGCGCCGGAAGTACCTTCTTACTGATAGGTTCAAATTAATACGAAAGGGGATTGCAAAGGATGTTGAAGTTCATCGGACGACGCGCGATATTCGCCGCACTTACAATCCTTATCGTCTCAGCCGTTGTCTTTGGAATATTCTCTCTGCTCCCATTTGATCCAGCCGCCCTTACTTGCGGTCAGCGCTGTACAGATCAGATCGTTGAAGCAAATCGAGTTCGCTTAGGTTTTGATAAACCAATTTATGAACAGTACTGGCTCTTCTTATCCGGAATCTTTCTCGGCCGCACTTACGGTTCAGGTAGCTCAGCCTTCTCCTGCCCAGCGCCATCATTTGGATATTCATTTAACGAAAACGCTTGTGTCACCAACATGCTTACAGAAGCGTTGCCAATCACAATTAGCTTGGCAATCGGCGCACTTTTGCTCTGGCTAACTGTCGGAATTGGACTCGGAATCGTTGCTGCTAAATTTAAAAATCGTTGGCCCGACACCAGTTCTTCAGTATTCGTTCTTCTTGCCACATCACTGCCAACATTTGTTACCGGATTAGCACTTCTTATCTGGGTAACAATTAAGTGGAAGATTGTCCCACTCTCACTCTCGGGTTACGTCTCAATCTTCGATAATCCATTTGGTTTCTTCCAGTACTTCATCTTGCCTTGGATCACTTTGGCGATCGCTTATGCTGCTATCTACACTCGCTTTACGCGCGCCGCACTTCTTGAGACGTTAGGCGAGGATTACATCCGAACCGCTCGTGCGAAAGGTGTTGGAGAACGCGTCGTCTTCTTTAAGCACACGCTTCGTGCGGTGCTAGCCCCATTGATTACTTTGGCCGGACTCGACTTTGCTGGTCTAATTGGTGGAGCAATCATTACTGAAACGATCTTTAACTTGCCAGGGCTTGGTCGCTTAACGCTTCGCTCAGTCTATGAGTTCGATCTATCTGTTGTTCTTGCAACAACTATCTTGGCAGCAGTTGTCGTGATCGTCATGAACTTAATCGTCGATATGTTGTATGCCGTCCTTGATCCACGGGTGCGCATCACATGAGCGAACTTCTTCGCATCGAAGATCTGCACGTCTCATTTAAAACTGATGACGGTGCAGTCCGCGCTGTAGATGGCGTCTCACTTACATTAAATGCTGGCGAGACCGTTGCCATCGTGGGCGAATCAGGTTCTGGTAAAACGGTTACTAGCCTTTCGGTGATGGGTCTTCATAAAAAAGGCTCAGCGCAAATCTCGGGATCAATCTCACTAAACGATGGTGGCACCTTTAAAAATGTTGTCTCGCTAAACGATGATGAAATCCGCGATATCCGCGGTCGCGCAGTTGCGATGATCTTCCAAGATCCAATGTCCTCACTCCATCCTTATTACAAGATCGGCAACCAGCTCGCTGAGGCTTACTTGGTACACAATCCAGGTAAGAAGAAAGAAGCAATGGCCCGCGCCATCGAAATGCTAGATCTTGTCGGCATCCCAGAGCCAGCAAAGCGCGCCGTGGAATTTCCACACCAGTTCTCGGGCGGCATGCGACAGCGCGTAATGATCGCTATGGCTTTGATGAACTCACCACAGATTTTGATCGCCGATGAACCAACAACCGCGCTAGATGTAACTGTTCAAGCACAGATTTTGGCGCTGCTTTCAAAACTGAAGAAAGAATTTAATATGGGAATCTTGTTGATTACCCACGACCTCGGAGTAGTCGCACAGGTAGCAGATCGCGTAAATGTTATGTATGCAGGTCGCATCGTTGAAGAAGGCGCAGTTGATGATCTCTTCTACTCACCACTTGCTCCATACACTCTTGGTCTTCTTAAGTCAGTGCCACGCGTTACTTCAAAGAACGAACGCCTAAAGGCGATTCCTGGTCAACCACCATCTCTTATCAACTTGCCAGTCGGCTGCCCATTTGCACCACGTTGTGAATACAAGCAGCACTCACCCGAAGCAGGTTGCAATACAACAAAGCCAGCGCTAATTGGTACTTCACCAACCCATCGCTCCCGCTGCCATATCCCTGAATCCCTGCGCCATGATTTATTTGCTAAAGAGTTAAAGGAGTTACAGTCATGAGCGATGTAATTCTTAAAGTAGATAATCTTGTTAAGCACTTCCCAACTGGCAAAGGTAAGCGCGGTGAAAAAGAAGTAGTAAAGGCTGTCGACGGAATTTCCTTTGAGCTAAAGGCTGGCGAAACTCTTGGCCTGGTAGGCGAATCCGGTTGTGGCAAGACCACTGCTGGCCGCACAATTTTGAAATTAACTGAACCAACTTCTGGAAAGTTAATCTTTGAAGACCAAGACATCACAGAATTTAATGCAAGCAAGATGCGCGCCATCCGCGCCCAGATGCAGATCATCTTCCAGGATCCATACTCCGCGCTAAATCCGCGCCAGACAATCGGCAAGGTTATTTCTGCGCCATTTGAAATTCAGGGAATTACCCCACCAGAAGGCGTTAAGACCGCTGTGCAAAACCTTATGGCGCGCGTTGGCTTAAACCCAGAGCACTACAACCGTTACCCACACGAGTTCTCAGGTGGACAGCGCCAGCGCATCGGTATCGCACGCGCCATCGCGTTAAAGCCACGTTTTATTGTTGCCGACGAACCAGTTTCAGCCCTCGATGTTTCTATCCAGGCCCAAGTAATTAACTTGCTCGAAGATCTGCAAGAAGAAGAGAAGATTTCGATGGTCTTTATCGCCCACGATTTATCTGTGGTGCAACATATTTCAGATCGAGTAGCGGTTATGTATTTGGGCAAGATGATGGAGATCGCAGCAACTGCTGATCTTTATTCAAAGCCGCGCCATCCGTACACAACAGCGCTTTTATCTGCGGTGCCACTGCCAGATCCACGATCTGAACGCACCCGCGAGCGCATCATCTTGACTGGAGATTTGCCTAGCCCAATTAACCCACCATCAGGTTGTGTCTTTAATACCCGTTGCTGGAAGGCGCAAGATAAGTGCCGCACCGAAGTACCTCAGTTGGTACAGCTCGGTGCATCTCAAGTGGCCTGCCACTTCCCTGAGAATTAATTACCAGATTTCGACTCTTTGGCTTTCTTCCAGCCATAACTTGTCGCCCTCGGTTACTTCAAAGGCCTCATAGAAGTCAGTTATGTTGGCAACGATCGCGTTGCAACGGAACTCATATGGAGAATGCGGATCAGTAGCGATACGACGTCGCAATTCTTCAGCACGAACTTTTCCGCGCCATGCTTGCGCCCAAGATAGGAAGAAACGTTGTTCACCTGTTAAACCATCGATTACAGGCGCTGGAGCGCCCTTTAGAGCCAATTTATAAGCCTTAAAGCCAATCGCTAGGCCACCAAGGTCTCCAATGTTTTCTCCGACCGTAAGAGCGCCATTTACATGGATATCCGGGGTTTCTTCTGGGTACAACGCATCAAATTGCTTGATCAACATATTGGCGCGCTTTTCAAACTCAGTGCGATCGGATTCGGTCCACCAATCGATCATGTTTCCATCGCCATCGAATTTAGAACCTTGGTCATCAAAACCATGGCCGATTTCATGTCCGATAACCGCACCGATTCCCCCGTAGTTGGCTGCGATATCAGCCTCTAGATCGAAGAAAGGTGGCTGCAAGATTGCAGCCGGAAAGACGATCTCGTTCTGGATCGGGTGGTAGTACGCGTTAACGGTCTGTGGCGTCATCAGCCACTCGGTCTTATCAACTGGCTTACCAATTTTGGCGAGTTCGATATCGCGGGCAAATTTGGTAATCCGTCCAATATTTCCAAAGAGACCATCGCGGGTAATGGTCAGCGCAGAATAATCACGCCACTTAGCTGGGTAGCCGATCTTTGGTGTGAACTTTCCTAACTTATCTAAAGCCTTGGCTTTTGTTTCTGGACTCATCCAGGAAAGTTCATTGATGCTGATGCGATAGGCCTCAATTAAATTATCAACGAGTTCGAGCATCGCTGTTTTAGCGGCCTCTGGAAAATGGCGCTGCACATAGATGCGGCCAATTGCTTCGCCAAGCGCGCCTTCTACAAAGGAAATAGCGCGCTTCCAGCGAACCCGGATTTCGGGGGTGCCAGAGAGCGTCTTGGCGTAGAAATCAAAGTTCTGATTTACAAATTCATCTGGCAGGTAAGCAGCTGCGCCAGAAATTAACTGCCACTTCATCCACGCCTTCCATGGGGCGGGATCGAAGTTTTCGAGGATGCTAGATAGGCCAGCAAAAAATGGTGGCTGCTGTACAACTAGTTCGTCGAAAGCCGCCTTTGGAATCTGGCTGTACTCAAGCCAAGTCGCCCAATCAAAGTGTGGGGCAAGGGCGCAGAGCTCCTTGAAGGTCATCTTGTTATAAGTAAGTTCGACATCGCGATCTTTAACCTGATCAAAATGGTGAGATGCGATCTGGGCTTCAAGGGCATAAATCTTTTCTGCGAGTTCCGCACCGTTTTCAATCTTGGCAAGAGCAAACATCTTGGCGACGTGGACTTTAAAGGCTTTGCGAATTTCTTCATATTGTTCTTCGCGGTAGTAAGCCTCATCCGGCAGAGATAGACCGCCTTGTCCCAAATAGACTATGTTCATTTCAGAGTTCATTGCATCGCCATATATTCCAAGACCGAAGGCCCCACCAAGACCGCGCATTTCTAGATCAGCCATGGTCTTAATAAATTGATCGCGCGTTTGGATCGCATCGATCTTTGCTAAATCATCTTGTAGTGGAGTAATGCCAGCTTTTGCAATCGCTTCGGTGTCGAGGAAGCAGTCATATAAATCGCGGATCTTCTGGGCATCGCCTTCGCCTTTAGCGGTCTCGATGATTTCGCGGACCTGGGCTTCCGCCTCTAAATAGAGTTGATAGGTAATGCCATCGGATGAGCGATCTTGCGGGATCTCGTGGTTTTTGAGCCAAGCGCCATTGAAGTAGCGGTAGAGATCATCTTGGGGGCGAAACGTTGTATCTATATGTGTTGGATCGATCCCGCTGCGTAGCTGCTTAGTCATGGCTTCCTTTGTTCTTAGAGCGTTTCAATAAGTAGTTGAAAGTTCAACTTTGCGGTAATTAACGTATGATTGCCAAATGGCACGGCAAAACGCTACCTCACCACGCTGGCTCAACGCTGCTGAAATGAAGGCTTGGCGCCGCTATATCGTGGCCAGCCGCCGGTTACTTGAAGCCCTGGATTTAGACCTAGCCCACCACGAACTTTCGATGGCCGATTACGAGATTTTGGCCCAATTAAGCGATGCCCCAGAACGCCGAATGCGCATGTCAGAGCTAGCCGATGTTGCGATGTTGTCGCGCTCTCGCCTTTCTCATCGCATGAAGGTTATGGAGAAGGCCGGCTGGGTAAAGCGCGAAGCCTGCCCTATCGATAAGCGCGGATATTTTGCGGTGATGACGGCAAAGGGTTGGAAGGCGATTGTTGCCGCTGCGCCGGACCATGTAGAAAGTGTGCGCTCGCGTTTTGTTGATCATTTATCGAAGGGCGATCAAGCAGCCCTTGCTGAGATTTTTGAGCGAGTTTCAGAATCGTTAAGAAAAGATTTAAAGGATAAGTAAAAGATTTAGATAATTCTAAATAGTTAAGTGAAATAAAAAACCCGCCACATAAAGTGGCGGGTTTTTTATTAAGTAATAAATTACTTAGCTGCTGCCTTCTTGCGACGGCGCTTCTTTGGAGCTGCTGCTGGAGCTGCTGCCTTCTTGCGACGCTTTGGAGCTGCCTTCTTAGCTGCTGCCTTCTTGCGACGCTTTGGAGCTGCCTTCTTAGCTGCTGCCTTCTTGCGACGCTTTGGAGCTGCCTTCTTAGCTGCTGCCTTCTTGCGACGCTTTGGAGCTGCTGCCTTTGCTGCTGCTTTC
>JBEBBQ010000074.1:0-9889 GCA_041158325.1 Actinomycetota bacterium
GGTTCTGCGCCGCCTGCCATGGCGACCAAAGCAGAACAGTTGCGATTAAGTAAAGCGCGATCACAGTGCGCGCTATTTCTAGCGCTGCACCGGTGACTGAATCTAAGAAAGCGATTGGGCCGCGAAAAATAGTTGCGCGCAAGCCCTTGGCAAGTGCCCCTGCGATAAATGAACAGATATATCCGCCTCCGACAATTGATGCAATAACAAAACCAATGCGTTTTACATCAAGCGACCAGTCATTTGAGAACTTCAAAGATAGATAGATGCCAAGCACTCCGCCGGCAACAAATCCAATGAATTTAAAGAGAGTGCGGATTAAGCCATTTCGATAACCAATGACTGCGCTGGCAAGAACCGAAACTATAATTACTAGGTCTGCAACCATTAAATCTTTACTCCAAGATGCTTTTCGGTTAGATCGATTAACTCTTGCTCAGATTTTACTTCGCCGATCTTCTTAAACTTAACTTTTCCGTTGGCATCGATAAACCAGGTCACTGGCACACCCATTCCAAAGTAACTACGAGTTTCATTCTCGCGATCGTAGAAACTAGGCCAGGTCATCCCGTTTTCTTCAATGAATTTACGGGAATTATCCGGCGATGACTCTTCTACGGCGACGCCGACTAACTGGACTTTTCCTTTTGCTTTCTCATAAAAGCTAACAAATTCGGGGGTTTCGGCTAAGCAAGTTGAGCACCATGAGCCCCATACGTTGATGATCATTGGGCCACGCAGAGATTCGATAAAGGTTCCTGCTGAACCATCTACACATTCCACCGCTATGCCAGTAGTAAATGATTTATCTGATGTGACAGATCCACAAGAAACAACTTCGCCCTTAACCGCAACAGGTTCTGGAGCAGGTGAACTACATGAAGTAAGTGAGATGGCGAGGAGAAATATTCCAAATACTTTCATCGAAAATCCTCATCGCTCTTAACCAATAACTTTGCCTTTACTTTATCGGTCTCACCGATCCCTGCAGATGGACATAACTTTGCCACTGGGCAGGCGCCGCAAGCAGGTTTACGCGAATGACAAATTCGTCGTCCATGCCAGATCATTCGCTGCGACAAGTTAGTCCATTCTGCTTGAGGGATTAACTCTCCCACTTCAAATTCAACTTTAACGGGATCTTTCGAATCGCTCCACTCAAAGCGGCGCGATAGCCTCCCAAAATGGGTATCAACGGTGATTCCGGGAATATTGAACGCATGGCCGAGTACAACATTTGCTGTCTTGCGCCCTACTCCGGGCAGAGTGATTAACTCTTCTAGGGTTTGTGGAACTTCACCGCCAAAATCTTCGATGATCTTTACAGCAAGGCCCTGGATATGACGAGCCTTTGCGCGAAAGAAACCAGTTGTGTAAATCAAATCTTCAATATCGTTTAGGGAAGCTTTTGCGTAGGCGCGCACGTTCTTATATTTCTTAAATAGTGCAGGGGTAACTTGGTTAACTCGCTTATCGGTGCATTGTGCGGATAAAACGGTGGCGATAGTGAGTTCTAGCGGATTTGAAAAATCTAATTCGCAGCGCACATTGGGATAAGTCTTGGTCAATATTCGATAGATAGCCCTTGCGCTTTTACGAGTTTCACTATCGGGGGCCATGCGAGTAAACTACCCACGTGCCTCAAGAAGATGAAGTCGTACGCAGAGCCCCGCTCTTTACCGCCCTCGATGACGCTGCCGCAGAATCTCTGCGCGCCTCGATGGATACTGTAAAAATTGCCAAGGGTTCGATCCTCTTTAAAGAGGGCGATGATGGAGAGCACCTTTATGTAATCATCGAAGGAAAGCTAAAGCTCGGAACATCTAGTGGAGACGGTCGCGAAAATCTGCTTTCGATCCTCGGTCCAGGCGAAATGTTTGGTGAACTCTCACTCTTTGATCCAGGCCCACGTACTTCAACGGCAACTGCAGTTACTGATGCCAAGTTACATTCGCTCAGCCACGAGAAAGTTATTCCTTGGCTGAAGCAGAACCCAGAAGTTTCACTTCAATTGCTTGCTCGTTTATCACAACGTCTACGTCGCACCAACGAAGCAGTCGGCGATCTAGTTTTCTCTGATGTTCCAGGGCGCGTTGCAAAAGCGCTTATCGATCTTGGTGATCGCTTTGGAAAGACAACGGCAGAAGGTTTGCTCGTTAATCACGATTTAACTCAGGAAGAACTTGCCCAGCTTGTTGGTGCATCGCGTGAGACAGTAAATAAGGCACTGGCCGACTTTGCTGGTCGCGGTTGGTTAAAGCTTGATGGTCGCTCAGTACTAATTACTGATGTCGAGCGTTTAAGTAAACGTTCTCGCTAAATAACTAATTTAGGTTAATTAGGCAACTTCTACAGTTAACTCAACCTCTACCGGTGAATTCAAAGGAAGTTCTGCAACCCCAAGTGCGCTACGTGCGGCGACGCCAGCTTCTCCCCAGATATGCATAAATAACTCTGATGCGCCATTGGCAACAAATGGCTGACTAACAAAACCAGGTGCGCCATTCACATAACAAACAATTCGAACAACTTTGACGATTGAATCAACTGGTGCAACTAGTTCTACAGCTGCGAGAGCGTTGATGGCGCAGATTTCTGCAAGTTCTTTAGCGCGCTCTTGGGTAATTTCGGCGCCAACTTTTCCAGTATCTGCCATAGCGCCATCTACTAGCGGCAACTGGCCAGCGGTAAAGACGATATTTCCGGTGCGCACAGCAGGAACATATGCAGCAACCGGCTTTGCAGCCACCGGAAGAGTTAAACCTTTTTCAGCCAACTTGGCACGCACATCAACAGACATAACTACTTAACCTCTCGCTTCATGTAAGCAACGAGTTGTTCGCCGCCTGGTGCTGGAATAACGGTTACGAGTTCCCAACCATCAGAACCCCAAGTATCAAGAATTTGTTTTGTTGCATGTGACAAAAGTGGAACTGTTGCATATTCGAATTTCATTAATTTCCTCCGGCTAGCGCTGCTTTAACGAGTGATGAAACCATTGAACCATCTGCCTTACCTGCAATTTGTGGCTTGATCGCGCCCATGACTTTGCCCATATCGGCAGGTCCTGCTGCGCCAGTTGATGCGATTGCTGCAGTAATTAACTTCTTAACATCATCTTCAGAAAGTTGTGCAGGCAAATACTTAGCGATTACTTCGCCTTCTGCTTTTTCTTCGGCAGCCTTTTCGGGGCGATTTCCTTTTGCAAACTCTTCGGCGGCTTCACGGCGCTTCTTTGCTTCGCGCGATAGAACGGCGATGATCTCGTCTTCACTTAACGTGCGTGCTTCCTTGCCAGAAACTTCTTCGTTGGTGATCGCAGTCAAAACCATGCGGATCGTGCCTGATACAACTTTGTCGCTGCTGCGAATCGCCTCAGTTAGGTCGTTCTTAAGCGTCTCTTTGAGTCCCACGAGTTTGATACTCCAAGTCCTTGAATTTAATTGCCTGGGTGTATCTTCTCATGCAATGAGTTATCAACTTCGCCAGGCTGAGATTCCGATCCTGCCCGCAGGCCACGTACCGATCCGAGTACTTCACTTCTCGGACCTGCACTTAACCCCTGCCCGCAAAACCGAGATCGCTGATATCAAATCATTTATTGACCTCTCCCCTGATCTGGTTATCTCCACCGGTGATTTCTTAGCTCATATGCAGGCCGTACCAGTGGCGCTCGATGCTTTGGATGCGCTCTTAGATTTACCTGGTCTCTTTGTATTCGGTTCTAACGATTATTACGCTCCAAAACCAAAGAATCCGCTTAAGTATTTGCTTCCCGATCACGGAAAACGAATCCACGGTGAAGATCTTCCTTGGCCAGATTTAGATAATGGGCTGCAAGCACGCGGTTGGATAAATTTAAATCGCTCTCGCGCAACAATTAAAATTAAAGATACAACTATCGAAACTCGCGGCACCGATGATGCCCACCTTGAATTTGATGACTATTCACTTGTTGCTGGAAAACCTGGGCCATGTGATATTGCGATCGGCATTACACATGCACCTTATTTAAGAATTCTGGAAGGTATGGCTAAAGATGGCCTAGATGCGATCTTTGCGGGTCACACACATGGCGGACAAGTTAGATTGCCGATGCCTGGTGGTTCACGTGCGTTAACAACTAATTGTGATCTACCAACTTGGCGTGCACGAGGTTTAACTAAATTCGGTAACGAGCCTTATCTACATGTTTCAGCAGGAATGGGAACAAGCCCGTTTGCCAGAATTCGTGTTGCTAGTCCGCCAGAAGTAAGTTTAGTAACGCTTACTGCAAAGCTTTAATATCAGCATCAACCATTAACTCGGCCAACTCTTTCCAATGAGTTGTGGCCTTCCAACCAAGGGCCTTCGTAGCCTTTGATGGATCTCCGATAAGCGCATCAACTTCTGTTGGGCGAATATATTTCTTATCGGTTTCAACATGGTCTTGCCAATTTAAACCTGCGCGTGAAAATGCTGCTTCAGCAAAGTCTTTAACTGTTGCTCCAACACCTGTAGCAACTACATAATCTGAAGGCTTATCTTGCTGCAACATCAGCCACATTGACTCGACGTATTCCTTGGCATATCCCCAGTCGCGGACTGCATCTAGATTTCCGAGGAACAACTTGTCTTGCTTACCAGCTTTAATCGCTGCAACTGCGCGAGTGATCTTGCGGGTTACGAATGTTTCTCCGCGACGTGGTGATTCGTGATTAAACAAAATTCCATTTGTGGCATGCATTCCGTAACCATCGCGATAGTTAACTGTGCACCAGTACGCCATTAACTTTGCTGCCGCGTACGGAGATTGCGGACGGAACATGGAAAGTTCATTCTGTGGCGGAGGAGTTGAGCCAAAGAGTTCAGAGGTTGATGCTTGATAGAAGCGAGTATCGATATCTGCTGAGCGAATCGCTTCAAGAAGTCCAACAGCACCAACTGCATCTACCTGTCCTGTGTATTGCGGCATGGTGAAAGAAACTTGAACGTGTGACTGAGCGCCTAAGTTATAGACCTCAGTTGGTTTGATCTCGCGAATTAAGTTGGTTAGACCGACGCCATCAATTAGATCTCCATAGTGCAAGAAAAGCTTTGGGTTCTTCGCATGTGGATCTTCGTAGATGTGGTCGATGCGAGATGTATTGAAAGTTGAGGAACGACGGATAAGCCCGTGTACTTCATAGCCTTTAGCGAGTAAGAACTCTGCAAGGTATGAACCATCTTGACCGGTTACTCCAGTTATAAAAGCAACTTTTTTACTCATCGTCGACTTACTCCCTTTGCAGTTGCATCGATGTACCACTCGATGGTTGAGGCAATTCCCTCGCGCAGCGAGATTGCAGGTGCCCAACCTAGCGATTTAACCTTTGTAACATCAAGAACCTTGCGCGGCGTTCCGTCTGGTTTCGACGAATCCCACGCAATTTCGCCTGTAAAACCCGCAAGTTCAGCGACTAATTCGGCTAAAGCTTTGATTGTTAAATCTTCACCACTGCCAATATTTAAATGCTGTGCTGAATCATATTTTTCGCCAGCCATCACAACAGCAGATGCAAGATCATCGACGTGCAGGAACTCGCGCATTGGTGAACCGGTGCCCCACAAAGTTTCCTTGGCGCGACCTTCAGCCTGTGCCTCAACGAAGCGACGAATAAATGCTGGCAATACATGCGAACCTTGAAGTTCGAAGTTATCGCGCGGTCCGTAAAGATTAGTTGGCATCAACGAAATCCATTTACGGTCATACTCTTTGCGGAAAGATTTAATTAGCTCGATGCCAGCAATCTTGGCGATTGCATATGCTGAATTTGTTTCTTCAAGAGGACCCGTAAGCAAATACTCTTCTTTAATTGGTTGTGCGCAATCGCGAGGATAGATGCAACTTGATCCAAGAAAAATAAACTTTTCTACATCGGCGGCGTGCGCAGCCTCCATCAAATTACTTTGAATTCGGACGTTATCTGCCAAGAACTCGACTGGATAAGCGTTGTTGGCACCAATTCCGCCGACCTTTGCTGCTGCATCTACAACGACGTCAGGCTTAGCCTTCTTGATGAAATCGATCGTGGCATCGCGATCTAAGAGATCGCAGACGCTGCGGTTAATGCCGATTACCTCTTTGCCAGCTTTTTCGTAGGCGCGAACAATGGCCGAACCAGCAAGACCGGTGGCACCTGCGACAACGATGGTCATGTCGCGAGTCTACAGGCGAAGAGTTGCTGAATTAGCGAGTGAATTCAGCGGCAACGAGCTCTGCGATTTGTGCAGTGTTTAACGCTGCGCCCTTGCGCAAATTATCTCCACAAACAAATAGGTCGATTGACTTTGGGTCATCAAGTGACTGACGAACGCGGCCGACCCAAGTTGGATCAGTGCCGACTACATCTGCAGGTGTTGGGAAAATCTTCTTCTCTGGATCATCGTGAAGAAGTACGCCTTCTGCCTTCTTAAGTGCTGCTTGCGCAGCCTTACGTGTGATTACCTTTGAAAATGTAGCGTGAACAGTTAGCGAGTGTGTAGTAATAACTGGAACACGAACACAAGTGACGGCAACCTTCAGTTTTGGCATCCCCAGAATCTTGCGTGATTCGTTGCGAACCTTAAGTTCCTCAGATGAATATCCATCTTCCTTAAGCGAACCCGCCCAAGGAATTACGTTCATGGCAAGTGGAGCAGGAAATGGACCAAGATCTTTAATTACAGAGCGCAAATCTCCCGCAACATCGCCTAGCCCTTTACCAGCAACTCTTGAAATTTGATCGTGAAGCGAATCGATTCCAGGTTGACCGGCTCCTGATGCGGCTTGGTAAGAAGAAACAACTAGCTCCTTCAAACCAAACTTCTTATTGAGCGCGCCCATGGCAACGATCATAGAAAGTGTTGTGCAATTTGGATTAGAGATAATTCCCTTAGGACGCTTCTTTATATCTTTTGGATTTACTTCTGGCACGACCAAAGGAACTTTCTTATCCATACGGAATGCACCTGAGTTATCTACAACAACTGCGCCACGAGCTGCTGCGATTGGCGCCCATTCAGCAGAGATCTCATCTGGCACATCGAACATTGCAATATCGATGCCGTCAAATGCTTCAGGTGAGAGAGCAACAACTGTTAACTCTTCACCGCGGCACATCAACTTCTTGCCTGCGCTACGAGCCGATGCGATCAAACGGATTTCACCGTAAACGTTCTTGCGCTTACTTAAGATGTCGAGCATTACAGTGCCGACAGCACCAGTTGCTCCAACAACCGCGAGTGATGGAAGTTTCTTGGCGCTCTTTGCCTTCTTCGCAACAGTTTTCTTAGTCATCGCCCAGTTCCTCCATATACGACCGCTTCTATTTGGTCCGCATCCAAACCGAATGCGGTGTGTGCTGCGCGAACGCCCTTTTCTAAGTCACTTTCGCGGCAAATAATCGAAATACGGATTTCAGATGTTGAAATCATTTCAATATTTAGCCCCGATTCGGCCATTGCTGCGAAGAAAGTTGCAGTCACACCTGGGTGAGAACGCATTCCCGCACCAACTAGTGAGAGCTTGCCAATTGAATCGTCGTATTGAATTGAGGCAAATCCAACTTCACCTTGAATGCGCTTCAAGATTGCAGTTGCATTTGCACCTTCTGCCTTTGGGACAGTGAATGAAATATCAGTTAAGCCAGTTGCAGCAGCAGAAACATTTTGAACGATCATGTCGATATTGATATCGGCATCTGCAATCGCCTGGAAGATGCGGGCAGCAACACCGGTTCGATCTGGAACGCCAACGATTGTTACCTTGGCTTCGGATTTATCGTGTGCGATACCCGAGATGATTGCTTGTTCCATGTTTCCTCCTTCGGGATGGTTTTCAACCACCCAGGTTCCTTCGTTTGGTGAAAAAGATGAACGGACGTGAATTGGTAAGTTGAAACGACGTGCGTATTCAACGCAACGCAAGTGCAGAACTTTTGCGCCAGCTGCAGCAAGTTCAAGCATTTCTTCATATGTGACAGTCTTTAATTTACGCGCTGCTGGAACAACGCGAGGGTCAGAACTAAAGACGCCATCAACATCTGTATAAATTTCACAGACATCGGCATCAAGTGCTGCGGCAAGTGCAACTGCAGTTGTATCTGAACCACCGCGACCAAGAGTTGTGATGTCCTTGGTATCTTGCGAAATTCCTTGGAAGCCAGCAACGATTGCAATTGCACCGTCTGCGAGCGCTTCTTGAATTCTTCCCGGTGTCACATCAATGATGCGGGCGCGACCATGTGCTGAATCTGTAATAACGCCAGCTTGTGAACCGGTAAATGAGCGCGCTTCGTGGCCTAAATTTGAAATTGCCATTGCAAGTAGCGCCATAGAAATTCGCTCACCTGCAGTTAGCAACATATCTAATTCGCGTCCGCCCGGAATCGGGGTAACTGCATTGGCTAGATCAATTAACTCGTCAGTGGTATCGCCCATCGCGCTAACGACAACAACGACCTGGTTGCCATCTTTCTTCGCCGCCACGATGCGGGCAGCCACGCGCTTCATGCCCTCGGCATCGGCTACGGAGGATCCGCCATATTTCTGAACAATGAGTCCCATGGCTCAATATTGAAGGAAAAAACCTGGTCTTTCCACCCGATTTGGGTTTTTCTCAATTAATGAGACAGCGCTGCGTTCAGATAGTGAGACAACTAGCCTTCTACGTTACGGCGGCCCTCAAATGCGCGTCCCAGGGTTACTTCATCCGCGTATTCGAGATCTCCGCCGACCGGTAGGCCGCTCGCTAAACGAGAGACGTTGATACCAAGCGGCTTAATCAAGCGAGCTAAATAAGTAGCCGTTGCCTCGCCCTCGAGGTTCGGGTCGGTCGCCAAGATGACTTCGGTGATATTTGAATCGGATAAACGAACCATTAGCTCGCGGATGCGAAGTTGGTCAGGGCCGATGCCATCGATCGGGCTAATGGCGCCACCGAGCACGTGATACTTGCCGCGGAATTCGCGAGTGCGTTCGATTGCAATTACATCTTTACTTTCTTCAACGACACAAATTTGTGCTGGATCGCGACGGGGATCGCGGCAGATGCGGCATTCAGTTTCTTCTGAGACGTTGCCACATTGATTGCAGAATTTAACGCGCTCTTTAACGGTGCGAATTGCATCGACTAGTGCAAGGGCGGCGTCACCATCGGTCTGCAAGATATGGAAAGCAATTCGTTGTGCACTCTTTGGTCCAATTCCTGGCAAGCGACCAAGCGCATCGATGAGATCTTGGATCGCACCTTCATACATGCCGGTGCTCATTAATCTTTATTCTTTTCGCTGATCACAGTTGCGCCAAGTTCGGCGGCAAGTAACGCTGCACCTGATAACAAGTTCTTATCTGTTGGAGCTTCATCCTTGCGAACCGCGCGAGCTTCAGGCGTTGAAGTTGTATCGATCGATGCATCAACAACTACTTCGATCTTGCGATCAATTCCGACGATTTCGATAAATGCTTGGCGCAGGATCTCATCTGATTCAGAGCGAACAAATGAATCGCGGGCGCCGGCGTTGACGATTCCGATAGTTATTAGCTTCTCGTCGATAGCGACGATTTGCGCTGAAGCGGAGAGGAGAGACCACGTCAAACGACGACGTTTCTTAACGTTTTCGATTACATCTGGCCAAAGGCGTCGTAAGCCAGCGATGTCGAACGTTTTGTTAGCCGAAGAAACTGCTTGGCTTGGCGCCTCGGGAAAAGCTTCTTTAGAGTCGCCTCCGCCAACAGTTTCTTCTTTAACAACAGCTTTTGGAGAAGTTACTTCCTCAACAACTTTTGCTGCTGGTTTATCAGCAGCCTTTGGCGCATCTTCAACCTTTGCGGGTGGGGTCGCTGCCGTGGTCTTTGGTGCTGGAGTAGGTGGTGTTGCGATGTTTTCGAC
>JBEBBQ010000075.1:0-14961 GCA_041158325.1 Actinomycetota bacterium
GCTTCAGCCATACGGCCAAGTGCGCGAAGCACGCTAGTCATGCGGGTTTCGATATCAACAATGAGTTCGAAATCCTTCGGTTCTTCTTCAGAAATGATCTGCAATACGCCATCTAGCGTTGCCAGACCTTCATCGAGTTTGCCAAGTAGAACTTCAGCTTTGCCGTATTCGTAGAGCGCAAAAGTTTCGCGGCGGTGATCATGGCCGGTTTCAAATACATCGATCGCTTTACGCGCAGCTTCGATCGCTTTCTCGCCATCACCGAGTTCGACATAGCAAGAGGCGATCTTCTGATCGCAACGGGCAACTTGAATAACTTCTTTCTCGGTCTTAAAGATCAAACGCGCTTCTTTAAAGGTAGTGATCGCTTGGTCGTATTGCTTTAGCTCGCGATATGCGCAACCAAGTAAGTGGAGATCGTTTGCTGCACCAATTTGATTTCCATCAACGAGATGCTCTTGTGCACATTCATCCATTATATCGACAACTTTTGCATAATTCTTTGAGGCATACCACCACTCGCCCAACGTGCAGGCAAGTTCCAGTGAAAGTGGTGATTTGCTCTCGCGCAAAATCTCAACCGCTTTGCTCATCGCAGTCGCAGCTTCATCCATACGCTTTAACTGATTTAAGTTATAGCCAATTGCAGAGTAAGCCTGCGCAAGTCCTTCACTAGATTCGGCGGCACCCAATTCAGAGAAAATATCGCGCGCAGTTTCAGCAAGCGCGAGCGCTTCGTCATATTGTCCGCGAGCGAATATGCGCGCGCTGAGTTCGTAATAAGTATTTGCGCGATCCGCGCCATGAACCTCTGGAATTCGATCCCAGAGCATCTCTTCAGTTACGAGCTCGTCCTGGCCGTCGTCATCGCTCATGGCGGCAACGCTACTCGCAAAGGTAAAGATGGGGCGTTAACTTGGCGCGCTTCGGTGGCTTTATGAGGCAATTCTGCCCTTATTTTGCAGATGCGAACCTTTCGCAACTGTCTTACAATTTAGCCATGCATATCCCTGATGGCTTTATCGACCTCCCTACCTCTGCCGCTTTTGCCGCAATCGCAGCCGCCGGAGTCGCCGTATCTATCCGCGGATCAAAATCCGCGCTCGATGAGAAGACTGCGCCACTTGCAGGGCTTACCGCCACCTTTATCTTCGCGGTTCAGATGCTCAACTTTCCGGTAGCTGCGGGAACCAGCGGACATTTACTTGGCGCCGCGCTCGCCGCCGTTTTAATCGGTCCCTATGCGGCAACCCTGGCGATAACCATTGTTTTGATCTTGCAGGCCCTGCTCTTTGCTGACGGCGGTTTAAGTGCTCTGGGCTTAAGTATCTTTAACATGTCACTTCTTGCCGTCTGGTTTGGTTACGGCGTCTTTCTCCTTATTAAAAAGATTCTGCCAAAGAAGAAAATCTCAATCAGTATCGCCGCCGCAATTGCTGCGCTCTTGTCAGTTCCTGCCGCTGCCGCCGGATTCGTTCTGCAATATGCAATTGGCGCCAATGCCACTTTCTCAGTCTCTGCAGTTCTAACTGCCATGATCGGAACACATTTGCTTATCGGAATCGGCGAAGCGCTAATTACCTTCTTTGCAGTTGGAGCAGTTCTTGCTAGCCGCTCGGATTTGGTTTACGGATATAAAAACGAGACTTCCAAACTAGAGATTCGGAGCAACTAATGAAGCATAAAACATTCTTAATCTCAGGCTTTATTGCCTCACTATTTCTCGCCGGAGTCGTTTCCTTCTACGCCTCATCTCATCCTGACGGTTTAGAAAAAGTAGCCGAAGATATTGGATTCATTGAGACCGTAAAAGAGAACACAAATAGCGGCGGGATTCTCGCCGACTACGGAGTCAAGGGCGTTGATAACCAACGTCTTTCAACTGGTGCGGCTGGTGTTGTTGGCGTGATTGCTACAGGTGCAATTTCCACTGGACTATTCTTCTTAATTCGCCGTAAATCTGGTGAGAAAAAATAAAACTTCAAAAACCAGAACTTGATCTCGTTCATACACATGGCCACCACCACGGCCACGATGTAGGCGAGCGTCTTTACTTACATCGCCACTCTGTAACCCATTCACTGCCCGCGCATGTAAAAATTCTGACTGTTCTGTCCTTTATTTCAGTATCTGTGGCTACGCCAATTACTCGTTGGCCAGCCTTTATCGCCTTCTTTAGCCTGCTTATCTTGACTGCAGTTATGAGCAAGATTCCGATCTTTTTGCTCTTCAAGCGCGCGCTAATTGAAGTTCCCTTTGTCTTCTTCGCGATTTTGATGCCATTTTTTGGAGAAGGTGAAAAGTTTTCCATCTTCGGTCTTTCCGTATATCGCGATGGCTTACTGGCCGGAACTTCGATCGTCGTTAAAGGAACTCTCGGCGTACTAGCTGCTGTGATCCTTTCAACCACGACAACGGCGCGCGAAATTCTGCGCGGCTTAGAAAAGTTAAAACTCCCCATGATCATGGTTCAGATCGCTTCCTTTATGTTGCGCTACATCAACGTCATTAGCGATGAAATGGAACGCATGAAAGTAGCCCGCGAATCACGTGGCTTTATCGCAACTGGTATCAAGCACTGGAAAGTTTTAGCAACAGCCGCAGCAGCGCTGTTTATCCGATCATACGAACGTGGTGAACGGGTTCACTTAGCGATGCTCTCTCGCGGCTTTGATGGCGCACTGCCTTCTTTAGATTCGCACGCTGTCACTGCGCGTGAATGGACAACTGCGCTCTCGCTTCCATTTTTTGCTCTAATCGCATCACTTACCGCTTTACTGATTGGTTGGTAGAAATGTCTAACGTCCCAAGCCTGCAAATTACCGAACTGGCATTCGCTTATCCCGACGGCAATCAAGCGTTGTATGGCGTAAACCTGACAATTCAAAAAGGTGAGCGAGTAGCACTTCTTGGCCCTAACGGTGCGGGTAAGACAACCCTTGTTATGCACCTGAACGGGATCCACCCAACTATGCAGGGCGAAGTTCGCATTTCTGGCGAGCTTGTTGATAGTAAAAATAAAGAATCTCTCAAAGCGATTCGTTCAAAGGTTGGAATTGTTTTTCAGGATCCTGATGATCAACTATTTATGCCAACAGTTGGTGAAGATGTCGCGTTTGGTCCGTACAACATGGGGCTTCGCGCAGATGCGCTAGATAAAGTTGTTAAAGATGCCCTAACCCAGGTTGGCATGCTTGATTACATCGATCGTCCGCCGCACCACTTATCTTTTGGTCAGCGCCGCCGCGTTGCCGTCGCAACAGTGCTCGCCATGAAGCCTGAAATCTTGGTCTTGGATGAACCTTCTTCAAACTTAGATCCGGCTAGTCGCCGCGAGCTCGCAGATATTTTGCGTTCACTTGATATCACGATCGTGATGGTTACCCATGATCTGCCTTATGCATTCGAGCTATGCGAGCGATCAGTAATTCTTTCCGGCGGCATTATCGTTGCCGACGACAAGACCGGACAGATTCTTAACGATGAGAAGCTATTAAAATCTCATCGCCTTGAACTGCCAGTTGGATTTTCATTTAAGTAAATCCCTTAGAAAATTACTTGACGGTAAAGTTCCTGCTTAGGATTAACTTTCCACCAGAATAAACACGAACTGTGCGCTTTCCTGGTGCAACCGTATTCTTTCCAATCTTTACTACTCGTGAATCAATCATCGCAATGATTGGCGCGGTGCCAACATTTGAAACATAGATTGAAATCACGCGCTTCGAAAGTGACGCGCTGGCCTTAACGGCCGCTGTAGCGACTGGATTGGCTGATGCGCTTGGCGTAGGTTTAGGTGTCGGACTTGGCGCGACCACTGGAGCTGGTTTAACGGTAACTGTTGCTTGCAAAGTATTTGATTGACCGTACTTACCTGCAGGTTGTTGATATGCCGAGATAGTGGCGGAACCTACCCCAACACCAGTGACCACGTTATCAATGACAGCGGCAACTTTTGGATCCGATGACGAGTAAATCCACTTACCTGCCGAGTTTGAAACTGGCGCTTTAGTTGTAGGAGCTTTCTCACCTACAGAAATTTCAAATGGCGCAAAGGCTCCTAACGTTGGCGTCACACCAATTACTCGAACTGAATACGTTGTAGAACTTGCAACCCAGCTATCGGTGGCTTCTTGCGTCAAGGTAATTGTTGCGGTACCTGCATTTCCTAACTTGATCGCGTTTCCATTTACTGCAGCGATTGTTGGATCGCTGGATGTAGCGCTCCACTTGCCGGTTGATTGTGAAGTTGGATATGCGACTGTGATATCCGGATCACCAGCTAACTTTTCAACGCTAGCCGGTGCGACAAGGCTCTGGCGTCCCTTTACAAATACTGAGATCGTAAATGGTTTAGATGCACCGAATTTAAGTGCTGGGCTCTGAACCGCAGTTACCGTGACTTTTCCTGGCTTTAACGCAGTTAATGAATTGCCGTTAATGGAGGCGATTGCAGGATCGGACGAGGTAAATGTCCACGCCCCAGGAGAATTAGATACTGGAGCCGCTAAAGAAATTTGTTGTGGTGTTCCGGGAACTATCTCAACCGTGCGATCTTGAAACCCAGCTGCACTCACAACGGGGTCGACTGCCAAGATGGTGACATTCATTGTCACAATGATTGATCGGAATCCGCCGGCTGGCGCTTGTTTAGCAGAAATCTTGGTCGATCCCGCTTTAAGCGCCGTCACCGTCAATCCATTTACTGATGCTACAGATGGATCCGCACTAGTTAGAGTCCAAGCACCCCTTGAATTAGAAACTGGCAAGATAAGTTCAACTCTGGAAACGCTATCGATTGAAAGTGTTATATCGCTAAATGTTCCAACGGTTGGACTAGGTGCGGTAACAGATAACTTCATAGTCGCGCTAGTTGTTAGCCAGTTAAGGGTTGGCGACTGCGTTGCTCTTATGGAAACTTCGCCGCCGTCTAGAAGAGCTACTTTATTTCCTGAAACTGTTGCGATGCTCTGATCAAGTGATTGGTAGCTCCAAGCGCCATCGGATGAACTTGTCGGCGGGGTAATTGTGAAAGTACCTGACGAAAGTGCAACTGTTTGATCCTTAAACTCACCCAGCGTTGGAACACCTGGTGTAACAGTTAAACGCGAAGAACGAGATGCCGCGTTATATGCACCAGAAGCTGCTTGGGCATATCTAATAATTGAAGTACCCGCAGAAAGTAACGTGAGAGTTAAACCATTGGCTGTTGCAATTTTTGGGTTATCGATTTCAATCGACCAGGCACCTGGTGAGTTTGTTGCCGGTGGCGTCAAAGTAATTGTCTTTTGTGTTAGAGAAACAGTTGTCGCAGTTGGGGTGGCAATGATCGTGACTGCTCCCACCGCCGTTGCCGGAATAACTAATGTGGAAATTACGAGGGCAGCGAAAATTTTTCTCATCATGGAGCAATTATCTCGAGATCACTAAGCAGCCCAAGGTTGCGACACCTACTTGGCGGCTGAGAATTTAATGCGATTTTGGCCGATGGCTGCACCCAATAAAACTATGAGGGCTCCAACTGGTTCATACCAATAAATACTTTCCTGTAAAAAGATTATTCCGACGATTACTGCAACCACTGGAGTTAAATATGTGACGCTACTCGCAATAGCGCTTCCAGCGATCGCCATAACTTTAAAGTTCCAGATATAGGCAAAACCACTTCCAAATACTCCAAGTGCAACCATCGCCAAAACTGGCGCGGGTTGGTATTCGTACTTATCAACTCCGTTGTAGATGAAGAATGGCAGCAAAGTCAGGGCACCCATCGTTACTTGTCCTGCTGCTATCGACTCTGGTTGTAGCTTCTGAGGCAATATGAATCTTCGTGAATATGGAAATGAAAATCCGTAACATGTGACTGCAGCAAGCAGAATCAAAATTGCCCAAAGTGGATTGTCACCAAGGCCTTTCCATGCGCCTAAAACGGTTAAAACTCCAATAAATCCAATCAGGATTCCAACTACCTGATAAAGCTTAGGCTTTTCATCGCGCGTAACAACCATGATCGCAAGCAATGTCATCAGCGGCGTTACTGCGTTAATGATTCCGGCAAGCACAGAAGTGACTTCGGTTTCGGCCAAAGCAAAGAAGACCCCAGGAGTTACATTAAGTAAAAGAGATACAACCCAAAGGTGAAAGATCATTTTCTTAGATTTAGGAAGCGATATTCCTTTATACCTTGCCCAAGCAAGCAATGTCAGCGCGCCAAGTGCGCAGCGGACGAAGGCGACTCCAAATGGCGTTAGAAATTCCAGACCCAATTTAATGAAGATAAATGAGCAGCCCCAGACAAACCCTAAGATCAAATATGCGGGGAGCCAACGATTGCTAGTCGCGGCGGCTCTTGCTTCACTCATCTGGGAATCATACGCGAGGCTAGATATATGCCAGATCGACTTAATATTGTAAGTTTACGCAACAGAAAATCACCAACTGGAAATGGAAAACTCATGTCACATAATTTGGAACAGCTAAGAACGATATTTACCGCCGCCTTAGCATCCGATTGCCTAGATGCCATGGGATATGGAAAACAAGTTCTTGGTGAAGATATCCATATGCTTTCAGGAGAAGGTGTAATGCTCGGTTACGCATTTCCAGTGCAAATTGAAGTCGTGAATACATTTCCAGCAGTTCCTTACGTTGGTTTGCTTAAAGCGCTGGATGCAATTGGTAAAGATCAGGTTTATGTAACACCTACTGCTCGCGATGGAAAAGCTTCCCTCTGGGGTGAATTGCTATCGACTGCATGTAACTTCAAAGGAGTCGCGGGTTCTCTTGGTGATGGACCTTCGCGAGATCTCGAACGCACCCGAGCGATGGGATTTAAGATCTTTGGAACTGGATCCCTTCCAGTTGATATCAATGGTCGCTATGAAGTGGTCGCCCATAACGTTCCTGGAGTAATTGACGGCGTAGCCATTAATCCAGGAGATCTAATTGTCGGAGATGTTGATGGCGTAACAATCGTCCCCGTCGCTGCTATCGATGAAGTTGTCAAACGAGTGATCGAAAAGAATTCTGGCGAGACCAACTTCAGAAAGGCAGTTAAAGAAGGTATGTCACCATCAGCTGCCTTCGCTAAATTTGGAGTTCTATAACTAATTTAGCGGCGGGTTAATTTGTTATTTCGCCAACCGCACTTACCAACTCGTTAAATGCTAGGTCGATTTTCCCCTTTGTTTCTTGATCTAACTTAAATCCGACTGGACCACGTTGGTTGGTATTGCTAAAGATTCCTTGCTTAACCAACAAATATTTCTCTACTGCCACATAAGCATCCAAGGTTGTTTGAAACGAAATTAGCTTTGCAAGAGGTGCATGAATTGCTTTGGCGGTAACTAGATCTTTCCTTTCAAGTGCGTTCCAAAGAGCAACAATTGCCCAAGGAACTTCGGCTCCTGGCATGGTGCCCTTAACACCAAGCGGGTGAGTATCCAATAGATCAATTCCACCTTGACCTTCAAAGACTCTGGCTCTGTTATTACTAATTTCATTTAATTGTTTTAGTCGTTCTTTGACTGGCTTTGCTTCTGGTTTAAATTGAACGCGCTCTTGTCCGTACTTATCAATTAACTCGACGTAGGTTTCTAATTCAATCGGCGCACCTAGATAATTACTAGCATCCTGCACGATAACAGTTATTTCAACAGCTTCAATAATTCTTTGATAATAGTTTTTAACTTCATCCGCTGTTGCTATGAAGGCGCTAGGCGGTGTAGCCATCACCGCGGTTGCACCATCTTTTTCAGCATCTTTAGCCAGAGCTACTGCAATCGCAGAACTTTCTGCGCCAACTGAGACAACCAACGGAATTCGATCTGATAAATACTCGACTGATAACTGCCATTGCTGGCGGCGTTCTGCGGCGGAGAATCTCAAAACCTCTGAAACCATCGCAAGGACTGCGCCGTTAGAGCCGCACTTGATTAGCCAATCAATTTCTTTCTTAAGGGTCTGCTGGTCGATCTGGTCATTGTTATCTAGCGGTGTTGAGATCACATTGAATACGCCGGCTAATTGCTTCATGCTCAATTCTTTCCAGTGCTCGAAGGTTTAGGCACAGATATAAGTGGGCCCTGTCGGGCTCGAACCGACGACCCACGGATTAAAAGTCCGTTGCTCTACCGACTGAGCTAAAGGCCCCACTGTGACTCGGTAAAAGTAGCACCGAACACTCGCCGTATCTTAGCGGAGTTTTATCGCCCCTTTGACGCTCGCATTAAGCGGTCACGGATAGCAAGGGCCAATCCATCACCTGTCGGCTCTTGAACTACAACAGTTTTGAGACCTTTTTCATCTGCGCTTCGCAGGGCTGAATAAATAACTCGTGCAAATTCTTGTATGTTCTTTGGCAAAGCTAAACGAACAACGCCTTCTGGCGTTGTGAATTCGGCAAGCGCGATAAATCCTTCGTTGGCAACCGGGATGCGATTTAGCTCAACGGTTGCATTTGGCGCATAGTGATTTTCAAGTGATCCACTAACTCGAATATTCGTTGTAGCGGTTGAGACTTTTAAACCAGTTGATTCTTCAATCATTGCAATGGTGATTGCTCCTGGGCGCAAGATTCTTGGCGCATCGGAAGTGCAGTCGATGATGGTGGATTCAACGCCAACGGTGGATGGGCCACCATCTAAAATTTGGTCATTGGCATCTAAGTAATCACCAAGTTCATCTTGCACAGCCTGAGCAGTTGTTGGCGATACATGGCCAAAGCGATTGGCGCTAGGTGCAGCTATTCCCATTCCGCCAATTTTTTCAAAGGCGGAAAGCAAGGCAAGTGCAACAACATGATCTGGAACCCGAAGTCCAACAGTTGGCTGTCCTCCAGTTACAAAATCTTCGGCCAAGATCGAACGCTTTAAAACTAAGGTCATTGGGCCGGGCCAGAAATCGCGGGCTAGTGAAATTGCATATGCAGGAATTTCATCTGCCCAATCACCAAGTGATTGCATCGAATGGATATGCACAATTAACGGATGATCTGCTGGGCGGCCCTTTACTTTATAAATGCGGGCAACGGCGCTTTCATTCGTGGCATCTGCGCCAAGTCCGTAAACCGTCTCTGTTGGCAGGGCTATCAACGCTCCATCTTTGAGTAACTGGGCTGCCTGCGCCAAAGAATCTGCGGTGCAACTAGATACGAATTCACCACTGCTCATGTGCGCAATTATCGCGCCTTTTTGCGAGAAGATAACCACATGGCCGCGCAGGTAAAAGTGATGCAGATTATCGCCCGTATGAATGTGGGTGGACCCGCTGTGATCGTGGCTGAACTCATGCGCGGTTTGGATAAATCAGCCTTTGAGCAAATCCTGGTTACTGGTTATTGCGATGAAAATGAAGCTGACTATTTGGATACCGTGGCAACGGATATCAAGGCAACGCGAATTGCAGGATTGGGAAGATCCGTTTCTTTAATCGCAGATCTAAAAGCGTTCTTTGGATTGGTTTCATTGATCCGCAAATACAAACCAGATGTAATCCATACCCATACTGCAAAGGCAGGCGTGCTCGGACGCTTGGCTTCGTTGTTGGCCGGCCGCGGTGCGGTGCGCGTTCACACCTTCCACGGCCATTTGCTACACGGATATTTCAGCGGCTCACTCACAAAGTTAGTTATCTTGATAGAGAAACTCTTTGCCGCTCGCACCAAAGTATTGATCGCAATCGGCAGCAAAGTTAAAGATGATTTGTTGGTAGCAGGTATAGGTCGAGCAGATAAATACCGAGTCTTCTTTCCGGGACTTCCAAGCCCTAAGGCCATCTCTAAATCCAGTGCACAAAGCGCGCTAGGGATTTCATCAGAAGTCTTGTACTGCACCTTCGTAGGTCGCCTGACTCAGATCAAGCGCCCCGATCGCTTATTAGATGTCGCCGCTGAATGTAAGCGCCGTGGAATTGAACTGCGCTTCTTGGTTGCTGGCGAAGGCGAACTATTTGAAAGCTCAAAGCAGCGCGCACTGAACGAGCAATTGGATGTGACTTTCTTTGGATGGCGCAGTGATATCGACCAAATCTTTACGGCAAGCGATATCGCGATTCTGACTTCAGATAATGAAGGTATTCCACTTACTTTGATTCAGGCAGCGCAAGCTGGTCTTCCAATAGTTGCAACTAACGTTGGTTCTATCTCAGATATCGTCATTAACGAAAGCACCGGCTATCTAACTGCAACAACTGCCACAGAAATGGCTGATGCCATTGAGAAATTGATGCGTGATAGACAATTGCGCCAGATGATGGGGGCGGCCGGAAAAGCACACGCTGAACGCTATTTCTCGCTAGATCGCATGATAAAAGATCACTCCGATCTTTATCGCTCGCTTTAAATCACACACTTTTCACAGAAGCACCACAGACAGAGATAAACAAATAGGAGATACTTATCCCATGATGACAATAAGAGCACGCAAGATTGCCGCCGCACTGATCGCACTTACCCTAGTTGGAGCGATTGCTGCTTCACTCCCTGCGGAGGCAGCAACTACGGTTACTCGTTATGTAACCGTTAATTCTGATGGCTCTGTAAAGGTCACTCCTGATGCGGTGCGTTTAAATGCGAATGTAACTTTCGTCGCCGGGTCAAATAAAGAAGCACTGGCTCAAACTTCAACTTCTGCAGCGGCAGTTCGTGCAGCGCTAACCAAGGCTGGAATTGCTAAGGGCGATATCGCAACACAAAGCATCTCTGTTTATCCTGAATACAACTACACCCAAGATAAAGGTTCGGTTCTAATCGGCTACCGTGGAACTCAAGGTTTTGTTGTAACAATTAAGAACGCGGAAAATGCCGGCGCTGTTGTTGATGCAGTTGTCGCAGCCGGTGGGGATAAGTTGCAGATTCAAGGCGTGACGCCTTTTGTTCTTGATTCATCAAAGGCAACTGAATCTGCGCGTGCTAACGCTGTGAAGAATGCGAAAGCAAAGGCAAGTTCATATGCGAAGTTGCTCGGTGCAAAACTTGGGCGCGTTAATTACTTAGTAGAAAATTCAAGCCCAATTAGCTATCCACCTGTAATGGCGATGGCAAAGGCTGCTGATTCTGAAGCAACTGTTGTTGATCTAGGTCAGCAAGATGTAACCGTTTCAATCACTATTCAGTGGGCGCTTCTCTAAAAAGTTTCGCTATTTCTGGCGATAATCACCGCTTTTACTCGCGTAATTAACCGATTTTGGTTAGCGAGCCCTTAGCAGGTACGATTTGCGAGCCTCATACGTCCCCATCGTCTAGGGGCCTAGGACATCGCCCTTTCACGGCGGTAACACGGGTTCGAATCCCGTTGGGGGCACGCAAGACCAGAGAAATCTGGAAGTAACGGCTTTAAGGTGACATAAGAGCCACTTATGTTTTCATTCTTTAAGGCCCGGTAGCGCAGTTGGTTAGCGCGCCGCCCTGTCACGGCGGAGGTCGCGGGTTCAAGTCCCGTCCGGGTCGCGAGATGGGAGTGTCCACACACTCTCATCTTTTTTAATGGTTTTAATTTTTAAACTGTTAAAAATAAAACTAAATATTGGCTCGGTAGCTCAGTTGGTACGAGCGCGCGACTGAAAATCGTGAGGTCGACAGTTCGATCCTGTCCCGAGCCACAACTTTAAATTAAAAATTAACCAGCAGATCCTGAACCAGATGGTCCTGCTTTGCGCTGAACTTGTGGGGCACCGCCGCTGCGTTGTCCACCACGAATCTTTGAACCGCCTTCTGCATGGCTCTGTGTTCCTGGTGCGCCCTTCTTACCTTTTTTAGCTTCAAGGGCAGCGAGCATTCTCGCCTTTACATCGTCGTTGTTAGTCATGTCTTTAGTCTACCCCTCAGATGGAATACGTAAGAAGTAAACCAATTTAGTTAGCCATGCAATGGCGCCCACCGCCATCAATTGATAACCGAGCGTATCTGGCCAGGTGTAAATCGATAGTGCGAGTGCGCCGTAGAAAGCGGCGAATCCCCACAAGGTAAATGCCGTCGCTTTGCGATGCAGGCCAACGCGCATCAAGCGATGAGATAGATGATCGCTTCCGCCTTGGAATGGTGAAATACCCCGATAGATGCGAGAAGTAACTGCAACTGTTGTGTCCAAGATTGGCACCGCCATTAAGGCTAATGGAATCGCAAAAGATTTAACTTGTGGAACAACGCCTGGGCTTAGGCGAATAGTTAGTACCGAGATGATGATGCCCAAGAAAAGAGCGCCTGCATCGCCCATATAGATCTTTGCCGGAGCGCGGTTCCACATAAGGAATCCTGCAGTTGCGCCCATAGTCACGATCGCGAGTGCGCTAACCAAGATCTGCTGGCGGTCATAGGCGATGAAGAATAAGAAGAAGGAAATTACCGCAACGGTGCCGGCTGCTCCGCCGTCGAGGTTGTCGAAGAAGTTAATGGAGTTACAAACACCTACGATCCAAAGTACAGAAACAGCATAGTTTAAAAAGGTGTTGTTAAAGGCGACGCCCATTGTGTCGGTTGATGTCAGGATTACCGCAACGATTACACCAGTTGCGGTTTGCGCAATCAAACGTGGCCATGGTTCCAAGCCCTTTAGATCGTCAATTAAACCCATCAGCGAAATTGCCATCGCGGGAACTAGAACAAAACTTGCTAAGCGAAAAGTCTCCATTGAAAAATCAACGGCAAGCAAAGATCCGTAAGAAGCGCCGACAACACCGATCGCAATTGCAACTCCGCCTAAATAAGGAACTGGCTCTTTCTGTGCCTTACGTGCCAAATTTGGTGCATCAACTGCGCCAACACTTATGGCGATCTTGCGCATTATAGGAGTAATCGCACCAACAAAGATAAATGTGAGCGCGCCAAGTAAAAGGAATTGCGAAACTGAATATTCCATCTGGTTAATTACTTATCTTCACTCTTAAAGTAGTTATTACGTAGGTCATCAACTTCTGATTTACGGAATCTGCGGTGTCCACCAAGTGTGCGGATCGAAGTTAACTTGCCGGCTTTTGCCCAACGTGTAACGGTCTTGGGATCAACGCCAAATAGCTCGGCGACTTCGCGTGGGGTGAGCAAGATTTCTGCATCTGGCAGACGATTCATAACGCACCTTTTCCATCAACTAAAGCAACGCGATTGCGATGTCCGATTTGTAACGAGTGTCGGAAGTATCCGCCAAAGTGAGCGTAAATAGCAATAGCAAAAAGCGCCTTTAAATAGCCGATTCGAAGCCTTGAACCATGCGCCAGCGAGTGACTAACCGCTCGTAGCCCTGACCTGCCATCTGTCCATCGCCGGCAGCTAGGCCAGCAAGTGAGTGCAAGACATCTTCGACTGAAGTATCTGCTTCGATTCCAGATTCTTCTCCCGCTAACTTCATTCCAAGATCGAGATATCCAGCGAGACCGCCGTAATCAAGTTCAATGAGAGATTGTTGATGGAACATCTCAAGCCATTCGAGCAAATGTTCGATCTCGGCTTCCACCGATCCTTCACCAAATGCTCCTAAGACTGTCTGGTGTGCAACTTGGGTGCGCGCAATTGCATCGGAAAGCTTGGCGCGCATGATGCAGAAAGGTCCATCTTGATCAACACCTCGCACGCGTTCTTCCGGCATAAACATTGAGAACCAACGTGGCGGGATTAGCCAATTTTCAGTGATGATATGTGGAACGCGATCTTCCATTAAATCAACGCCGGCGGTGATTACATCTTCTAAATTCTGTGGCAGGAAAAACGGTGTTACAGATGATGGAAGTGAATCTTTGAAATCATCGAGTGCGGCCCAGCAACGAGTTGCAGTAGACCAAGGCGAAACGTAACGAACGCCATCGATATCTAGAATGTGTGCACCATCGGGGCGACCTGCAGGTGGCTCTGGAAAAACTAAACGGCGAAGTGCCAACTTTTGTTCTTTGCGAGTTGAATTTTCATCTGGAACTAAATCTTGCCAACGTAAACGATCTGCCGGTTCGAACGCCGAAAGTGGTTCGTAGATTCGAAGCGATGCGACGTACGGAGTTGGTCTCACAGGAATTACCTTACCTGCGAGAAATTAAGCACGCGGAATGTAGTTTCCTTCAGCGAAGGGATCATCGTCATCGCGAGATTTATTTGAAGGATCTTCGCCATGAAGTTCTTTTGCTAGGCGATCGAGATCCATCTCCTGAGAGTTGTACTTGAGATCTCTGGCGACTTTTGTCTGTTTAGCTTTTGCACGGCCGCGACCCATAGGGCGACCTCCTTACCAAAGTGAAATTCGTCAAGACGCGAAGGTTATCGCGTCCTGTAGTTACCTTCCAAAGCAGCGCCTCCCGGGCCGTTTTGAGCGTAAATTGAGCCTGCCACCCAGGCTTTCATACCGCGGGCGGCCAGGGATCGGATCGTCAGATCGGCGATGGTGGGGTCGACGATGGCAACCATACCGATGCCGGCGTTCCAGGTGCGCTCAAGATCTGCCTGCGGAACCCCAGCAATATTTGCCATGAATTCCATTTCGACGGGAAGCGCCCAAGTGCTGCGGTCGTACTTTGCAATCAAGCCATCTGGAATAACTCGTGCAGTGTTATCGGCAAGACCGCCACCGGTGATGTGAGAAAAAGTGCGGAGATTTTCTTGTTGCGCTTTGATTAACGCTAAACAATCAAGGGTGTAAATCTCGGTTGGAGTCAAGAGAATTTCTCCAAGTGTTTTTGTTAAACCTTCATAAGTCTTATTGAGGTCAAGTTTCTGTTTGGCCAAGATATGGCGCACAAGCGAATAACCATTGGCATGGAAACCGCTTGCCGGCATCGCAATTATTACGTCCCCTGCCTTAACGCGATGAGATCCAAGTTGCATATCAGCATCAACCACGCCAGTTGCGGCGCCTGCAATATCAAATTCATCTTCTTTAAGTAAACCTGGGTGTTCTGCAGTTTCACCACCAATTAGAGCGGTGTTAGCTTTTATACAACCGCGTGCAATACCGCCAACAATTTCAGCGATGCGTTCAGGTATTA
>JBEBBQ010000076.1:0-8210 GCA_041158325.1 Actinomycetota bacterium
GCACCAGCAACTTCACGTACCTGAGTTACTCCACCAGGTGAACCATCTGCCGCCGCAGAACCAATAGTCTGCACGCTATCGATAATTAGTAGCTCGGGCTTAACTGAATCAATATGTGCGATAACCGCACCGAGATCGGTTTCAGATGCTAAAAACAATTTGGGATCAACTGCGTTAATACGTTCGGCACGTAAACGAACTTGGGAAGCAGATTCTTCACCGCTGATGTAGAGCGCAGGAATTCCTTTTGCCGCAGTTTGTGCAGCAACCGAAAGTAGAAGCGTTGATTTACCAACGCCGGGTTCGCCGGCGAGCAAGATCGCAGCACCTGGAACTAGTCCGCCACCAAGTACGCGATCTAGTTCAGAGACGCCAGTTGCACGTGCGCGTGCAGATGAAAGATCTACATCGCCAATTGGTGTTGCAGCATGTGTAACTTTTCCAGGGACTAAAGAAAGTTTCTTAGGTGCGGCAAGTTCTTCCACGCTGCCCCAGGCCTGACATTCGCCGCAGCGACCAACCCATTTTTGGGAGCTCCAACCGCATTCAGAACAGCGGAATGGATCTTTCTCTACCTTGGCCATGACCAAACTCTAGAGGGTGGGGCTGACTACTTCCCAGCGGCGATAGATGCTGGGTGTTGGATTACAAAGAGCGGAAGTGAGCGCGCTTTAGCATCGTTAATTCCCTGAACGCGCTTATCGCAGAGTTCGGCGAGCACTGCATATGCAGCCTCACCCATTAGCGCCTGAAGTTCGGTGCGATTAGAAATATAAACCGGTTCGCTACCAACATGAGCATCAGTGTTGCTGGTGCAGTACCAATCGAAATCATCTCCGCCATCGCCCCATGCAAGTCTTTCGTATTCACCAATTACAGTGACCGAATATTCGCGCTCGCCAACTTCGCGAGTTTCAAAACTACGACGCAATGGCAACTGCCAGCAAACATCTGGCTTGGTATCAACAAAGTGGCGATTTTCTTTCTGCGCTAAATGATGCAAAACGCAACCGAAGTTTCCAGTAAAGCCAGGAGCTTCGTAACCTTTACGATTTAAGAAAATACAACCATCATCTATAGTGCGAGTCTTACGTTCTTTATCTTCATCTAAATCTGAGATACGAAGTTGTCCATTTGGTTTCTTTGGACGAGCTTGGTCGTAGAACTGCCACATCTCGGGAGTTAAATCTGCAGCGGCTTTGCGAACGCGTTCTTCATCATCTTCGTCGGAATACATCGCACCTTCTGTGCAGCATCCGGCATTGGGACGGTTTTCAAAGACGCCTTTGCAACCATCGCCGTAAATACAGGTCCAATATGAAGTCAGCCACGTTAAGTCACATTTAAAGATTTCCTCAGGATCGTTGGGATCTGTGAATTCGACCCAATCGCGTGCGAAACCTGGCTTAATTTCTGACATAGTTGCAGAGCCTACGCGTACTCTTTCGCTATGGCTAATTCAGAGAAATCACTAATCGACTCCAAGGTCGCAGTTATTGGGGCCGGAGTAATGGGTGAAGCTCTTATCTCTGCCTTGATTACCTATGGAGTTAAGCCAACAAATATCACCATCTCTGAAAAGCGAGAAGAACGCGCTGCCGAGTTAATCGCGCGCTATAAAGTGGCAAACGCTGAATTAGCCACAAACGTCGCACAGAGCGATCTAATTCTTCTAGTCGTTAAGCCTCAAGATATGGCGACTGTATTAGCGGAAATCGCGCCTGCTATCACCAAGGGCGTACTAGTTATCTCATTCGTTGCCGGAAAGCAGATCCGCTCAATCGCAGATCAGATCGGCACATCTGCAAATCCAGTCATTCGCGTTATGCCAAATACTCCAACGCTAGTTGGCGCCGGCATGGCTGCTATCTCTTGCTGTGCGCTGGTCACTGCTGAACAGAAAGCATTTACACTCGGTTTCTTAGGCGCGGTTGGAAAGGTAATTGAGGTAGATGAAGATCTCCAAGATGCCGTAACTGCAACTAGCGGATCTGGCCCAGCATACTTCTTTAGATTTGTAGAAGCGATGGTCGATGGCGCAGTTGCACTTGGACTCTCGCAAGAAGATGCGACCACCTTAACTATCCAGACGATTGTGGGCGCCGCAAAGCTGCTCGACCAATCAGGTGACTCTCCAACCACGCTTCGCGAAAAAGTCACCAGCCCTAACGGAACAACTTTTGCTGCGCTCAATTCATTTAACGATTCTGATATTTCTGCAACTGTTGCTAAAGCTATGAAGGCGGCGCGTGATCGCTCACAAGAACTCGCTTAAATATTTTTTAGCAACGGCTCTAATTGCGGCGCTGCTATTTCAAGCAACGGCTAGCGCAGCACCTAAATTAGTAACCGTAAAAACAGCCGCTAAATGGGCAGAGAGCACGGATGTTGAGCTCTTCACGGTTACTGCAGAATCAGTAATCACAGTTAAGAACGTTTTGAGCAACACTTCAAATATCGAAATTCAGGCGAGAGATTTTGCTGGGGCCAGCCTTTGGTCAAAGACCATTGATTCCGGAAGCGATGAAGTGGCAACCGCAATAGCGGCAGATAGCCAAGGAAATATCTGGCTAGCAGGTAATTCTGCTGCTGCGACAAGCGCAGAAACAGCTACGGCAACTGTCAGTGCGCTTAATCCAGATAATGTAACAATCGAAAATTTAACGCCGCTTCGCCAAGATATGCGCCAGTTAACGCTCTGGAAGGTAAGTAAGGCGGGTGAGGTTACCGAAACGCTTTCAATAATCCTGAACGAGATTTCAATTGTTGATGCTATTTCCATTAGCCCCACAGGAATATCTGCAATTGGCTCTCGCGAATCTGGCCCATTTCTTATCTCAACAAATATCAAAGGCGAATTTAGTAAAGAGTTAAAGATCGGAACAGCTAAGACCAAATTGAACTCTGTAGTCAGGCTTGGCGATGGCACCGTTAATCTCTTTGGATCAAGTACTGAAACGCTTTCAGGTAAGAAGTTGGTCGGACGTGAAGACGGAGTCCTAATTAAGGTTTCCAAGGCTGGGGCAATCTCTTCAGTAGTGCGTAGCTCTGCACCAAGAGCCTTACGCAGTTGGACAAGTGCAACTAGCACCCTATTTCTAACTGGTTCAGTTAAATCAGGAACAGCAAGTGAGAGTGCAATTACCAAATTCACAAGTTCTTTTGCACCAACTTGGACAACGCGAATCACATCTACCGGTGCTACTTTGGCAGCAAACGGTCCAAATAAATCTTTCTATGTAGCGCTAGAACCAACTGCGGCGATCAAAGGTTTGACACCGACAAAACTGATTAAAGGCCAAAGCTTTGTTCTGCAATTTGATAGTAAAGGCTTGTTAGTTGGAGCCTTTAGCGCAGCTGAAATGAGCGCAGCCAAAGCGATCGCTTATTCTGCAGCTGGTGGGCTATTTCTATTAACAGAGACTGGAATTTTTAGAGTGGGCGTAGCGAGATAAGTTGGCTGTTTACGCCGGCTATCAAAGTGCGTACCTTATTTAAAACGATCCAAGTTGAATCAATTCCATCTGAGCTCTGTTCCTTAGAGACCAACGAGATTGTCTTCTTCGAGATATCAATTGCGCAGAGCCTTTCCTCACAATTAAAGGCGGTTGTTGTTCCATCACTGCTTAGGAACTTAGCGGGTGTTCCATAGTTAGTTGGCGGCAAGGTCGTAAAAACAGTTGGGGCATCCAGATATGTCCAGCGAATCTGCTCTGCCTTAGGCAGAGTAAGGATTGAAGAGGTAAGCCACGTTGCAAGAATTCCGCGCGCACCCTTGTGTAGTGCCACGTCATAGCCAACGACGGAAATCGCGTTACCTGAAGTATCAAGTGTCTGATAGCGCCAACTACTTGCAGCTAGTCCAGTTCGCTTAGCAACTCTTATTGCACCCGAAGTAGCTTCTTTACGATTATTGATGGTGAGTATTGAGTCGTAAAGCAGAATTGTTTCTTTGCCATCAAAGAGCGCATCTAGATGAAATGCCACATCACCAGTGGTTCGATCATCAGTTTTACGATCGCCATCTACAAGTTCGTACTTCCATTCAGGGTTTGATTTAGCCTTAACTGCACCAAGTAGAATTCCTTGTGACTCATCGCGATAGAAGACCTGGACACCAGCTGAGCTAATTGAACAAGCGCTTGAGACGCTGACATCACTTGCCGTGCGGACTCGGATCGGATCTTCATAGTTATTTACCGCAGGTCCATTGCCATCAATGATTTCGTACTTGAAAACTTTTCCGTCATAAGTGGCATAACGGAGATCTTTATCAACTGAATCTGAATAGAAGATATGAAGCGTTTGGGTTTTACCAAATCCGCTTACGCAAGCAGATACATCTCCTGCGATGGGATTGCGAGTACGACCTGCTGAGCCGCCACGACCATCGACAGTTAACTTATTCCATAACTTTCCATTCCAGAGAGCAATTCTTAGCGCTCCAGTAATTGCATCCTGATAAACAACTGCCGGATTCGTATTAAAGGTAACGCTCGTTAAATTTCGCGCATCAGCCTTAGTATCAATTACCGATTTTTTCCATGGTGCTTGCGGAGTGATGGAATTAGTGGTGATTGGCTCTGACGTTCCTAATGAGTTTGAAGCAGTTATCTCAAATGAATAGAGCGTGCCGTTCTTTAATCCGGGCATTACGGCTGGGCTAGTTGTGAAACTCTTCTCTGCACCAGTTTTGGTGTTTTTCACCGTGTAGCTAGTGATCTGAGCAGCCCGCGCATTGGCAGGCGGGTCAAAGCGAACAATCGCTGAACTGTCTGAAACTATGGCTTTCGCATTACGAACTTGCTGCGGAATTCCGACGGCGATTCCTACAGGTGGCTTATTACGTAAGTCTTGCATCATCGCTAGCAATAGCGGACCTGGCTCGTGGAAAATTTCACCTGCGTCAAGATTGGGAGACATCGCCGCATCTTTACCTGCATTTGAAAATGTTGCTTCATCTAAATGGCTTACCGAAGAACCATCTTCGTATTTCTTCGGCGTATAAAGCAGGGGCTTTTCTCCACCGTTTGCAGCAATACCCAGCGGTCCCGCCCAAACTAACTTTGAAGTTAGCGCTTGGCCAAGTTCAAGCGAAGGAGATGGAAGATCAGAAAGTCTGCGTCCATCTTCTGTTTGCGCATACGCATCATAAGGCGTTGGTTGATCAATTGATCCATAACCAAAGAAATCGTCGTAACTATCGGTTGAGAGAAAACCGAGTCCGTGCGCCATCTCATGCAGGATGACAGATTGCAGGTCGTATTCAGTTCTACTTGGACCAGAACCGGTTCCGCGATACCAACTTGCTAGTGAGTTAACGGTGATAATCATTTCGGGGTTATCACCATCTAAATCTTTACCAGCGAGTGCGTTAGCTAGCGCTGATGGATACCAAAGACTGGAATCCGGTGCGCCCTTAAAATTTGCAAAGTAACTTCCAGGGCGCGCGCTGCCCAGAACGCTAAAAGATGGTGATCTTCCCCAAGTTGCATCAATATAAATTGGAACGCTGGATTCAAAGTTTGCTGCCCAGACATCAACGGCGGCTTGTACTTGAACCTTGGTCCACTCTGGAAAGTTGTTGTACTTAACAATAATTTTTGACTTCTTCTCGAGCTTTCCAACTTTCGGAGTTGGAGATTGAAGAATATTGGTCGGAGGGCCAGCGTAAACATTGCCCCAATGCGTTGCAGGACGAACTAGAACTAACGCATCTGACGATGTTGGTGTAACTAATCCGAGTAAAAGTGCGGAGAACGCTGTGAGTATGGCAACAGAGCGAGTGGGAATTCGCATAAATTTCCTTGCCATAGCGCCCAACGCTATCAGGATGCGAGAATGGCGCCATGACCCCCGAGTCCCAAGAAACTATGGTTGACATAGATTTCACAGAAGTAATCTCAAGGATGAAATCTGAGCGACCAATTACCTTGGATTTCAATACTTCTGCACCACGCCCAGAACCGACCCTTGATGAAGCGCGCACTGAGTTAGCAAATTCAATCGGCGAGATCGCTCACAAGGTTTTCTCAAAGAAATACGGCCCATTGGTAGGAACTGTCACAAAGACAACTGCAGAGACGCTCTTGAAGAACGCCGAAGAGAATCTTTATCGCGCTAAAGGTGATGCCACTTTGATAATCCAAGAATTGGTAGACCGCGCATTTACATCACCGAAGAAAAAGAAGAAGTGAAGCCAGTAGTAACTGTTTATTCACGCAGTGGCTGTCACTTATGCGAGAACGCTGAATTAACTCTGGCTGAGCTTACCGAAGAGTTGAATTTTGAATTAGAGATAAAACCGATTGACGGTAGCGAAGAGCTGGAAAAGTTATATGGACACGAAGTTCCGGTAATTCATATCGATGGCGAGCACCACGACTTCTTTAGAGTCGACGTTGAGAGGTTTAGATCTTCCCTTGAAAGACACAAAGGCAAGATTTAGATCTTGCCGTCAAAGACATCGGCGGCGTCGATAATTCGATATGAATAACCTTGCTCGGCAAGGAAGCGCTGGCGGTTCTGTGCAAAGTCTTGATCGATAGTGTCGCGCGAGACAACTGAGTAAAACTTCGCACCGCGGCCATCAGCCTTAGGACGCAAGATACGACCTAAACGTTGCGCTTCTTCCTGACGAGAACCAAATGCACCAGATACCTGAATCGCAATTGTTGCCTCAGGTAGATCAACAGAAAAGTTGGCGACTTTTGAAACAACTAGGCAGGTAATTTCACCGGTGCGGAAAGCCGCGAATAACTTTTCACGTTCTTTAATTGGTGTTTCACCTTTAATTACCGGAACGCCAAGAGTTTCAGAGAGTTCATCTAGCTGATCAATGTATTGACCGATAACCAGAACTTGTTCGCCCGCATGTAGCCCAACAAGTTCTACAACGACATCGCGCTTAGTGCGAGTAGTCGCGCAGTAGCGATAACGCTCTTCTGGCTCTGCAGTTGCATATGAAAGGCGCTCTGCTTCAGTGAGATTTACACGTACTTCAATACATTCGGCAGGTGCGATATATCCCTGTGCTTCAATCTCTTTCCAAGGTACATCAAAACGCTTTGGGCCAATTAGGGAAAATACTTCGCCCTCCATGCCATCTTCGCGAACCAGCGTTGCAGTTAGCCCTAAGCGACGGCGGGATTGAATATCGGCGGTAAAGCGGAAAATCGGCGCAGGAAGTAAGTGAACTTCGTCGTAAATGATCAAACCCCAGTCGTGGGTATCAAAAAGATCTAAGTGTGCGTAGACACCATTCTTCTTCTTAGTCATAACTTGGTAAGTAGCGATTGTCACCGGGCGAATCTCTTTCTTCGCACCCGAGTATTCGCCGATCTCATCCTCATTAAGAGTTGTGCGACGAAGTAACTCCTCACGCCATTGGCGCGCTGCCACTGTATTTGTAACCAAAATTAGAGTTGTTGCTTTGGCATGCGCCATTGCTGCAGCGCCAACAATTGTTTTTCCAGCACCGCAAGGAAGTACTACAACGCCAGAACCACCGTGCCAGAATCCTTCTGCTGCCAACTCTTGATAAGGGCGAATCTTCCAATCGCTCTGCTTTAGCGCGATCTCATGTGCTTGGCCATCAACGTAACCTGCGAAATCCTCAGCCGGCCAACCTAAACGCAGAAGTGATTGCTTAATTGCACCACGTTGGCTGGGATGAACCGCAATAGTTTCCGGATCAATTCGCACCCCAAGCAAGGGTGCGATCTTCTTGGCGCGAATAACTTCTTCAAGTACACCGACATCTGTAGTCACAAGAATTAAGCCATGAACTGGATCGGCCTCTAGACGCAAACGTCCGTAACGCGACATTGTTTCTGCCACATCGACAAGAAGTGAATGTGGCACCGCATAGCGCGAATACTTAATTAAAGTATCGATAACTAGCTCAGCATCATGGCCGGCAGCGCGTGCGTTCCATAGACCAAGGTTTGTTAAACGGTAGGTATGGATATGTTCTGGCGAACGCTCTAGTTCGGCAAAGGGTGCAATCGCGCGACGACATTCTGTCGACATTGGATGATCAATATCTAGCAGGAGCGTCTTATCGCTCTGAACAATTAGCGGGCCTTCGCTCATTTCAAGAGATCCTTTATTAGAGCATGCAGAAGCGCACTTCGTTCTTCGATCGATTTCAGACTTAACCATTCATTAGGCGCATGTGCACCGCCGCCAACTGCGCCAAGTCCATCTAA